>JAIOHN010000133.1 GCA_019912985.1 Anaerolineae bacterium
CGGCAGGTTTGCAGGCCGCCACCCAGGAAGGTATCGGGCGCGCAACCGATGAGCAGGCCCTTTTCTTTGGCGGTCGCCAGCAATTTCTGACCATCTTCGCGGGTGAGGGCGAATGGTTTTTCCTCATGAACGTTCTTGCCAGCTTCCAGCGCGGCCATGCTCACGGCTGCATGAGCAGCGGGAATGGTCAAATTGACCACGATTTCGATTTCCGGGTCTGCCAGCAATTCCTCGACAGAGAGGGCGCGGACGCCCTGTTCTTCACCTTTGGCTTTGGCGCGGTCAAGGTCAATATCGGCGCAGGCGACTACTTCGAGGATTTCAAAGTCTCTGCTGCCTTTAAAATAGGCATTGCTGATGTTGCCGCAGCCAATGATGCCGACTTTAGTTGTGGTTACCACGAGCCAGCCCCTCCCCGATCAGGTAATCGTAGCTTTCCTTGACGGCGGTCATCATATCGGTGGCGCAGCGGTCCAGCTCGACAATGAGCCATTCGGCGCTGGTGGCGGCTGGGATCAGGGTTTTGAAATCCATCACGCCCTGGCCGACCGCGGTCATATCCGATTCTTTCTTATCTGCCGGGCCGTCCTTGATGTGGAGCAGAGGGGCGCGATCACCGAGGGCCTTGACGACCGTAAGTGGGTCCTGCCCGCCGACTTTCACCCAGTAGGTGTCGATCTCGAACAGCACTGATGGGTCGAGATATTCAAGCGCAATTTCGTTGATATTGCGGCCATCGAGTTTTTGATACTCAAACCAGTGGTTGTGGTAGCCAAACTGCATCCCATTTTCGGCGGCAACCGCAGCGGCCTGATTCAAGGTATCGCAGGTGGCCTTGATGCGATCCACGCTGCTGTAATCTTCTGGCGGGCGGTAGGAGCAAACCATGCATTTGCCATCAATGGCATGCATGATGTCAAGTATTTCATTTTTGTCATCGCCAAGGGGCAGTTTTACATGGGCGCTGGGGACCTGGAGGCCAAGTTCTTTAAATAATTTGCCAGCGGCCTCGGCAGTGGTGCCAGGGAAACCTGCTGGTTCGACGCCGACGTAACCCATCTCTGCGATTTTACGCACGACATCTGCATAGCCTTTTTCGGCTTCAGCACGAACAGTATAGAGTTGTATTCCAATTGGCGCAGCCATTATTTCTCCTTACGCTGCTAGGTTATAAGTACGAATCGCCGTGCGGCTCCACAATGCAGCCTGCTCCTGCGGGCTGAGGGAACCGGTGACGGTATGGAGTAAGTTGATGGTTTCGGCATAGGTTCCACCAAGCAGGCAAACCGGCCAATCGCTGCCGTACATCAGACGTTCAGCACCGAATAATTCCAGTGCGATTTCGAGATAGGACCACAGCATTTCTGCATTCAGTGGTTGCGGCTCGGCACTGGTGAGGTAGCCAGAGACTTTCATCACCACATTGGGCAGGGCAGCAACCGGTGCCAGCGCTGTTCGCCAGTCACGCTGACCGATAGGGGTCAGGCGGATGCCCGCGAAATGGTCAAGGATGAAGGTTATACCAGGATGCTGGCTGATGATTTCCTGGACTTTGGGCAGCATGCCCGGCCCAACAAGCAGGTCACAGGTCAGGTTGTTGGCGGCCAGGGTGTTTAATCCCGGTGCCAGCGCGCCCCAATCTTCGTTGGGATCGTGGCAGCCTTTGCGAATGCCGCTCAGCAGAGGACGATGCTCAGGATTCAGGCTGTCGAGGACGGCCTGCACGTCGCTGAGCAGATCGACGTAGCCCACGACCCCCACCACGTGCGAATACTGGTGTGCCAGCTCCAGAAACCAACTGGTTTCCTTCACGTTATTGGTGCCTGCTTCGACCAGCACGCAGGCATCGGCCCCAGCAGATCGCATGAGCGGAAGTGCATCGTCTGGGAGGTAGTCGTGGGCCAGAATGGTGTTCGGTTTGATCCAGCGGTAGTCAAAACGGCTTAGCTGCCAGTTGTGTTGGTGAGTGTCAATTACAGTGGGTAAATCGTACACAGTATTTCACCAAGTCATTGTTTGAATTGCTCACCATGATACCGCTTTGTGATCGCTGACACAATTACCAGTCAGCGACCGAACCATCTTTATGCCACAGGCGCGGCGTCTCCCACGAACCGTCGGATATTTTGTCTGCCAGTGCCTCATCATCGAGTTCGATGCCCAGGCCGGGTTTGGTCGGCAGGGGGATGTAACCATTCTCAATTTTGAACGGTTCCTTGATGTAACCCTCGCCCAGGGTAACGTGTTCCTGGACCAGGAAATTCGGCGTGCAGGCGTCAAGCTGCAAACTGGCGGCCAGCGCAATCGGTCCCAGGGGGCAGTGGGGCGCAACAGCAGCGTAATAGCACTCGGCCATAGCGGCGATCTTCTTGGCTTCGAGGATGCCGCCTGCATGGGATAGATCGGGCTGAACGATGACGGCAGCCTGTTTTTCCAGCACTTCACGGAAGCCCCACTTGGTAAACAGGCGCTCTCCGGTGGCAATGGGGATCGACGTGCTGCGGGCGACAGTGACCATGGCATCGACGTTTTCTGGCAGCACGGGTTCTTCAATGAAGAAGGGGTGATAGGGTTCCAGTTCTTTCGCCAGACGCACCGCCATGGCCGGGCTGACGCGACCATGAAAGTCGATGCCGACATCGACTTCCGGGCCAACCGCTTCACGCAGGCGGGCGAAATGCTCGATTTCGCGGTCAATGGCGGCTTTGGTATCCACAATGTTTACCGGCCCGATAAGGCCGATCTTGAGCGCTGTGAAGCCTGCTTTGGCGCTGACCTTGCCCGCCTCAATATAATCGCCGTAGGAAGCGTCGCTGGCCCAGCCGTAGACACGGATTTTGTCGCGGGTCGCGCCGCCGAGCAGGGTGTAGACCGGCTGGCCGAGCCACTTGCCGGTAATATCCCATAAGGCGTGTTCGATGCCGGAGAGGGCGCTGGTCAGCACCGGGCCGCCGCGATAGAACTGGCCGCGAAAGATGGCCTGCCAGTGATGCTCAATGCGGCGCGGGTCCTGGCCGATCAGATAACGGCCAATCTCATGCACCGCTGCCGCGACGGTTTGCGCGCGGCCTTCGACTACTGGCTCACCGAGGCCGACGATGCCCTCGTCAGTATGCACTTTAAGGAACAGCCAGCGTGGTTTGACAAAAATTGTTTCAAGTTTGGTAATTTTCATAGTTGGGAGCTTTCATTGACGTGGAAAGGCGAGCTTACTGCTGCAAGCCCGCCCTGTAGGTAAAAGTTACGCGGTTTCTTCCAACCGGTTTTCCGGCATGTTTTCCAGCCGGGTCAGCCAGTAATGGACATCGAATTTGTCGTCACCAGTGAGGAAGCGCCACATCTTGATGCGGTTGACAATCTCGAGGCGGCCATCCGCATTCTCGAACCAGGGCTCGAGCTTGCCCAGGATGGTCTGCACATCATCCGGCAGGTAGTTGGAGCCGCCGAAAATCGTGCGGTTGGATTTCACTTCCTCGGTTAGATCATCCGTGTTCCACAGGTTCAACTGGCGTACCTGTGGGTTGAGACGAATCTTGTACATATAGCGCTGGCGGTCGGTCTGGTTCTGGCGGCCACAATGCCAGATGCCATGGTGCAGAGCCAGCAGCGAACCCGCTTTACAGACCATCGGAATCTGGCCGATAAAGTTCTGGTAGCGGGCGATGTCCATCTCATTGATGCGGCGGTACTGGCTGCCAGGGACGATGAGCGTGCCGCCCATTTCCAGCGGGACATCGTGCGGGAAGTACATTAACTGGATGTCAAAGTGCATGCGGGTGTCGATAATCGAATCGCCGTGCATGCCCTGGGCTTTGCCTTCATTGGGCTGGCGCACATGAATGGCATGATGATCGAACAAAGGGTCTGGCCCGACGAGGCTGTGAATGATGCCCTGGACTTCTGGCATCCGCAGCATATGACCGATGGCCGACGGCTCCGGGTAGCATTGGGACAGGGGTGTACCGGCTGGCTGGCTTTTGATGGTTCCCGCATCAATTTCGGCCATGACAGCTTCGTTGATTTCGTGTGGGACCAGTTCATCAAAGCGCAGGAAACCGCGCGCGACGAAGGATGCAACCTGTTTCGAGTCTAGCAAATACTTTTTGTCGATCATCAGCCAATCTCCTCTAGCTTTTCGAAAACGAACTCATTTCGCTGAAACGATGTGGTGTATTCCATCCCGGGATATGGTGGAATGAGCAGGGGGAACTGGATGCAGCGCCAGCCATCTTTGAGCGCATCCAGACCAGTTTCGTATGGCGGCGTATCACTGTCGCCAGTGGTGTGCGGGTTTTTGCCGGTGCCATCATAAATTGACCAGCCACGCACGTTGCTATCCAGCGCAGAATTCGACAAATAAAGCACAAGAATTTTCTGTCTGACTTGAGGCATATCTGTTATTTGCTCCGTTGAGGCGGATACGTCAGCCGGTATCCATGTCCTATCATCAATAAATTTGTTACGAATCGGCGATGCCACCATCTTTATGGAACGCGCCGTAATTACCTAAAACCATCTGCCGTGTTTTCTCAAGCGAGAAATCCGGCACGCGGCGTTTACAGGCTTCTTCATCAATCTCGACCCCCAGACCGGGTTTTGTCGGTGGGAGAATATACCCATCGACCACGGTCAGCGGTTCTTTCACCAGGCTCATCGCTTCGGGCGCGTTATCAGGATCAACCATCTCCTGAATGACAAAGTTGGGCGATGCCAGGTCTACCTGGACGCAGGCCGCTGTCGAGACAGGGCCGTAGGGATTGTGCGGTGCCAGCCCCGCATAGTAAACCTCAGCCATGGTCGCAATTTTGCGCAGTTCGCTGATACCTCCGGCATGGCAGCAGTCCGGTTGCAACAGGCTGGCCGCCCCAGTCTCAAGAATCTCGCGGAAGCCCCAGCGTGTGAAAAGGCGCTCCCCCGTCGCCACCGGGATACTGGTCGCACGGGTGACCTGGGCCATCGCTGCCGGGTTTTCCGCCTGGACCGGCTCCTCAATGAAGAGCGGGCGATAGGGCTCGAAAGCCCGTGCATACTGGATTGCCATTTGCGGAGTCACACGCCCGTGAAAATCGAGCAAAATGTCCACCTGATCGCCAACGGCTTCACGGACGGCGCGCAGCTTGGCGGTGGCCTCGTCCACGACTGGTGGGCCATCCAGAACATTGGTGACGCCCATCGGCACGGTTTTGACTGCTGTCCAGCCTTTGGCGACCTTGCTCATCGCATTTTCGGCAGCGGCTTCGGGTGTGGAGCCGCCAAAATGGGTGTACATGCGCACCTTGTCACGCACCGGGCCGCCCAACAGCTCATAAATTGGCTTGTTGGCTTCCTTGCCTTTGATGTCCCACAACGCCTGGTCGATACCAGAAATCGCCGACAGGCCGATGACTCCCATCCGCCAGAAGGCGCTGCGATATAGCAGCTGCCAGATGTATTCGACCCGCAGCGGGTTTTCGTCCAGGAGCATCGGCTCAAAATCCTCGATGCAGCCCGCGACGGCGCGCGGTTTGCCTTCGAGCGATGCTTCGCCCCATCCATAAAGTCCGGGCTGGTCCGTTTCAATTTTGACAAAGACGAAGACGCGATGGCCGCCATCCGCAAGCACTGGCTTTACGGCAGTAATCTTCATAGCGTATACCTCTCGACCTGAATAGCGTAGTGACCATCGGCATAGGGGAAGCGTGTTTCCAGATCATCCGCCAGCGTGACGCCAAGACCAGGGCGTTCTGGCAGCAACAGCCATCCGGCATCAATTTCCGGTTTCTGAGCCAGGATCGCCCATTGGAGCGGCCCCTGCACCATGCAGACTTCCAATACACGCGGATTCGGCAGTGCGGCGACCAGATGGGCGTTCGCCATTGCCATCAGGCCGTTGTGCCAGCTATGCGGGCAGAGATCAACCCCATAGCTTGCCGCGACTTCCGCCAATTTGTAAGCCTCGGTGATGCCGCAGATACCGGCATCGGGCTGGATGATGGCGTAGGCTTTCTTTTCCAGATAAGGGATGAATTGTTCCAGTGTGGTGTACTGCTCGCCACCAGTAATCGGTAGATCAACCTTGGCGTTGAGCCGCGCATATCCATCAATGTCAGTCTGGGGAATGGGTTCTTCAAACCAGGTGAAGCCCAACCCATCAAGTTCTTTCGCCACGTCCAGCGCCTGATCTTCTGTCAGCCGTTGATTGCCATCTACCATCAATTCCATGCGGTCGCCCACCGCCCGCTTGAGGTCGCGCATCAGGCCGTTGAAATGATCTACGGTAATCCCATCCCAGGCCCAATCGGTGCCGACCCGAACCTTACAGGCGGTAAAACCCTGATCCATGTAACCGAGTGTTTCCTCGATGAGCTGCTCCGGGCGGTCATGCCAGTCATAGCGGACGCCACTGGATGCGTAGAGGCGGACGCTGGATTGCGCATCGGGGTTGAGCAGCTGTGCAGTTTGTTTGCCGCTGATTTGCCCGCGCAGGTCCCACAAGGCACTGTCCAGTCCGGCGACCGCGCAATCATGTGAGCGCGAACGCCCATTAGGTGAGATGCGGGCTGCCGCTTCTTCAGGCGTTTTGCCGATGATCAATGGACTAAGCCACTCGACCCACCGCTTGATGAGCAGCGGCCAGCCATAAGCACAGGCTTCGCCAATGCCGCGCAGCCCTTCATCGGTGTCGATCACGACGATGGCGCAATCTGCCTTGACCGTGCGATAGCGGTGCGTGACCCACTGGATTTCAGGCTCGTGCCAGCGGGAAAGGCATAATGTCTGGATGTTCGTGATTTTCATGGGGTGGGGGCGCTTTCTTCAATCAGCCCCTGGGCGCGAATATCCTGCCAGAACGCTGCTGGGATTTCAACACCCCAGGCTTCAACATTTTCCAGTACTTGCTCGGGGGTTTCTGCACCTAATACCAGTGAGGTGACCGCCGGATGAGCGCGCACGAACTGGATGGCCGCCGCGTTGAGCGGTACGCCGTAGCGGGTGGCGATGGCTTCGATCTTTTTGACTTTTTCCTTGATGTCTTCCGGGGCAGTGCCATATTGGTACTTCGCATTCTGCGTGGCTCCGGTGGCGAGGATGCCACTGTTGAACACGCCGCCTGCGAAAATGCTCATCTGTTTTTCCTGGAAGAGCTTCAATGCTTCGAGCGATGTCTGCTCGATGAGTGTGTAGCGACCCGCCATGAGGAAGCAGTCAAAATCCGCATTGCGGGCAAAATCCGCCAGCATCTGCCACTGGTTCATCCCCGCGCCAACGGCCTTAATTACACCCTGGCTGCGCAGTTCGGCCAGTGTGGGAAAGGCTTCATCCAGAGCGATCTGAAAATGATTGTCAGCATCGTGAATGTGGAGGATGTCCACATAATCCAGCTTGAGTGTTTTGAGGCTGTTTTCGAGGCTTTGCAGCACTTCATCACGCGAATAATTGAAGGTGAAACCCCCTTTGCCATCGGGCAGACGGCCAATTTTGGTCGCCACGACATAGCTTTCACGCGGGATACCTTCCAGCGCTACGCCAAGGTATTTTTCGGTTTTATAGAGAGGGGCTGTATCGAGGAATTTTACGCCGTTATCCAGCGCAGTATGCACTACGTTGACGGCGTTTTCCACAGTCTGATAGCCGATGTGGGCGGTTCCCAGTCCGAACTCCGTCACCTTCAGCGCGGTGGTACCAACTTGTGCTTCAGGGATATTTTTAGACATCAGTATGAACTCACTTGTGAAAGAGAATTTCTCGAGTGTGCAACAATTATAGATTATAATTTATATGGGCGAAACCGGTAGCACCATTGTCCTGCGATGCTGAGTAGGGCGAAAAGAACGGCATTTGCCAGCTAAAAGACGTGGATTCATCGGGAAAAAGTGGGGTACAGTGATTGTCACTGTACCCCATTGCGTTTTAGGCGTTCGCTGCTTTCCACTCGTCGATCTGGCGTTGCATTTCTTCCTGCACGCGCTCGATCCCGGCGTTTTTCAGCTCTTCATTCAGGCGAGCAATGCCTTCGGTTGGATCGACAAAGCCAAGATTGAGCGGCTTGCCAAACTCGTCACCAACTGCTGTAACGGAAGCGATTTCGGTTTCGACTGGTGCGCGGTTGAAGGTAAAGCCGAGGACTGGTGAAGGCCGCGCTGTGCGATTGAGTTCCGCAGTCTCGGGCCAGGCACCAACCTGTGCTTCACTGCTGTAGTAGGAGTTGAAGACGTTACCGAACATCCAGTCGACATTCGGATTCCAACCCACATCGGTAAAGCTGGCCGCGCCACCGGCTGGTTGGATTAACAGACGTTCCTGGTCGGCCCATTCCCAGTGGGTACCTTCGATACCTTTGCAGAGCATGTTGTAGAACACGGGATCGGTGTTGACCAGCTCGAGGTACTTCACTGCCAGCTCAGGGTTATTGGAAGTTGAGCTGACACCGGTCAGCGTGGCGGTAACGCCACCCGTCGTCAGCAGCGGCTCGGCGATAGGATAGCTGGTAACAGGAATACCCCAGCGAGCCAGGGCTTCGGCATCACCACCGGGCTTCACAACCCCCGCCAGACGCATCACATACTGTCCGGCGCTCCAGGCGCGGTCTGCCTCATCAGCGGGAACTTCGTCCGATGGCACATAGCCAGCCAGATACCATTCGCGCGACAGTTCAATTGCCTGGCGGTATTCATCCGTCTCCGAGAAAATCTGGGCCTGGGCAGTTTCGTCCGTTGATTTTATGACCAGTCCGGCATCCTGTGGATCATAGCCCCACAGGTCCTGGATCGCGATCCCTGCCCCAGAGGCGATGTGGGTCAGGACGTCATCCTGATCGATGTATTCCTTGATCTGGGCGAAGAGCGGGGTCATTTCCGCATAGGAAGTCACGGAAGCAAAGGCATCCCGCAGTTCCAGTGTGTCCAGCACATCGTCACGGATAAAGGGGCCAAATGGCTTGACGAAAATCTGCTGGTTGATGCTGCCGTAAATTTCACCCTGAACGCGGGCCGCTTCCCAGGTTTCGGGGGTCATGCTGCTCCACAGCCCAGGTGCCAGCTCGAGGAGCATGTCATCGAGGGGGAAGAGATATTCCTGATTGACGTTGGTGTAGTAGTTGTTGGTCCAGGGTGCGGTGTAGACCAGATCGTATTCTTCGGCGGCTGCATTGATCAGCGCCATCTGGTCATCAAAGGCACCTGGTTCGATGAAGCGCAGTTCGATAGTGGCACCGATGCGCTCTGACATGTAGTCGCTCAAGGCATCCTGGACAAGCTGTGTATCCGGCTGTGATTGTGCGCGAATCAGATAAGCGAGTCGAGGTTGGTCTTGACGACGTGGAGCCGCGAATGTTCGTGGGGTGCGCGAGCTGAGCGCGGAAAAGCCGATGCTGGCTCCGGCTGCTGCTGCGCCCGTGGTTTTGATGAAATCACGCCTTGAAAGTTTTTTGACCATTTTATTGCTCCTGAATTTAATAAATAACTGTCGATCACCGGCAAATGCCGGACAGATCATTATTTAAATGAGCCGAGCGTAATTCCCCGAACCAGATATTTCTGGAAGAAGAGGAACATCACAGCTGCCGGACCGGTCGCCAGCACGGCCATCGCCATGCGTGTCGTTTGTGTAGGAAGCTGGTTACTGCTCATGATACCGACCTGGGCTTCCAGATTCATCGCCTCTGCATTGCTCTGAATGATATAGAGCAAATATTGGAGGGGATAAAGATCGGAGTTGCGAATGAAATAGAGCGGCGTGGTCCAGTCGTTCCAGTAAGTAAGCGCGACAAACAAGCCAATGGTTGCCAGCGCTGGCTTCGAAAGTGGAAGCACAATAGAAAAGAAAATACGAAATTCGCCCGCGCCATCCACCCGGGCGGCGTCAAATAATTCGGTTGGCAAACCCGCGAAATACGTTCGCAAGATGAGCACGTAGAATACGCCGACAAAATGCGGCAGCAGAAGCGCGAGCAAGGTATCCTGCACATGGAGATACTGCGTCATCAGGATGTAATAAGGCACAATGCCACCGTTGAAGAGCATGGTGAAAAACACCATGAATGACAGTGGCCGACGCAGTACAAAATCGCGCTGTGCCAGTGGATAGGCCAGCAGCGACATCAAAGTTACAGAGACCACTGTGCCAACGATGGTGGTGAATAGGGTTACGCCATAAGCCTTGATGATGGCACTGGGGCTGCGAAAGATGAGCTGGTAGGCTTCTGTACTGAACTGAGCCGGGATGATGCCGTAACCCTGCCGCGTCAAAGCAATCTCATCGGTAAACGATGCTGAAATGATCAGCAGCAAAGGGACGAGGCAGGCCAGGGAGATGATAAGCAGCGTGAAATGAATGCTGAAGCGACCGATAAAACTCATCAAGCGGTCAGTGTCATTCTTTTTCATCTCGCGGAGTTTTTGTGCTTGTGTTGCCATGTATGACCTCCTCTCTAAAACAGGGAGAGCGGTTCATCCGCCCGTTCAATGCGCCGGACGACCCAGTTGAAAAACAGGACCAGCACAAAGCCGACAATGGATTGGTAGAATTGGGCCGCTGCTGCCATGCTGACATTCTGTGTCACCAGCAGCGAGCGATAGATGAAGGTGTCGAGCACATCGGTGACCGGGTAGAGCAGCGCCTGGTCACGTGGAACCTGAAAGAACAGGCCGAAATCTGCACTAAAGATGTGCGCCATTGACAGCAGCAAGTTGATAATCACCAGCGGAAGCACCATCGGGAAGGTGATGAAGCGGAACTGCTGCCACTTACTGGCTCCGTCAATTCGCGCGGCCTCAAAAAGCTGGGTATCAATGGCCAGCATTCCTGAGAGGTAGATCAGGCTGCTGATGCCTACGCCAATCCATAGGCTGGAAAGCAGCAGAATGATTGGCCAGTATTCTGGTGACGCATACCAGCTGACCGGGTCTGCACCCAGACTGCGCAGCAGATTGTTCAATACACCATTGTCTGTGGCGAGCAGCGCATAGACAAAGTAGGAAGCAATCACCCACGAGATGAATCGCGGGAGCAGCAGCATGGTCTGGTAATACTTGGTGAGCGCGCTGGTGTAAATCTCGTATAACAGCCAGGCGATAAACAACGCTATTACCAAGCCCACCGTAATGAAGAGCACGTTCAGGAGAACTGTATTTCGGGTGGCACGAATGGCCGTATCGGTAGCGAACAGAAATTCAAAATTCTTAAATCCAATAAAGTCGCTGCCGAAGACACCGCGTCTGGCTTTATAGTTGGTAAAGGCGATCCAGATCCCAAACAAGGTTACATACTTAAAGACAAAGATCCAGATCAGAGCAGGGAGCGCCATCAAAAACCAGATGAGGTTGCGGCGGAACTTTTGCCCCTGCATGCCGGTCAACATGCTCTGCCAGCGTCCCTGACTGGTCACCGGTAGGTTGAGCGCCTGTGTATCTTGAGTTTCTCTATCCATAAACAAATCTTCCCTAGATCGTGTTATTCCGTCACAGTTGCTTGATTGTCTTCGAATAGGGACATGAGCCGGTCCCTGCCGTTCAGAAGGTGCTTGATCATCGCTTCGGAGGCACGGTCAGGATCGCGCACCTTAATTGCTGCAATGATCTCAATATGTTCCTGGATGGTCGCATCAATGTCGAGCGCTGAGTGGAGTTCTTTGCGGCGCTGGCGGCCATATTGCAGATTGGCGACGATGTCCGTAAAGCGTGTGAGCACCGGGTTGCCACTAAAGCGGGCGATCATACAGTGTAGTTCAGTATCCATGCTGAGAAACACCACATGATTATCTTTATTGGCAATACACTGCTGATGATATTCTTCGAGTGCTTCAATTTCCTCGTCCGTAATGCGTTCCGCTGCCAGCTTGATGATCTGGGTCTCAACTATATAGCGTGCTTCAAATACGTCGAGAAAATTGGACTCATCAATTTCCATGATGAGATCAAGGTTTTCAGTGGTTTTGTCAGGTGCGATCCCAGTGATATAAGTGCCAGAACCGTGGCGGATTTCCACAACTTTTAGCAGAGCAAGCGCCCGCAATGCCTCTCGAAGAGAAGGGCGGCTCACCTGCATCGATACTGCCAGCTCACGCTCAGGGGGGAGTTTATCACCCGGTTTGAGTTGCTTCTCGCGAATCATCTCTAAAATGCGTTCTGCGATGCGTTCCGCGAGTACAGGGTTGTCAAAGGTTCCGAAATTTGTCACATCAGCTACTTTATAAATAATAAATTATTTGGTTAATTGGTCAAACCAATTCTTACACTTTAGCCATTTTGATACGGTTTGTCAACTTATTGGTGTTGACAGGAATATAAAACCAATCGTAGGATTAGGCGTGCTAATAATTAGGCGGGCTAACCTGTTGTGACGGATTCGAACGATGATCTTGTAAGGCAAATCCTGGATATAGTTCCATTGGTGATGCGAATCATGACTGCAGAAATACGGCAGGCTGAGCCGTTGGTATCTCCCGTGCATTTCCGGCTGCTGTGGATTTTGCGGCACCAATCCCTGACTCTGAGTGCGCTGGCAGAGATACAGGCTGTAAGCCTGCCAACCATGTCGAACTCAGTGACGATTTTGGAGGAACGCGGTTGGGTTAACCGAACGCGGTCTGAGCAGGACCGCCGTAAGGTCATGATCGAACTGACACCTATCGGTGAAGCCGTGCTGGAAGAGATGCAGCGTTACACGGAGCGGCGCATAGGGGAAATTATCGCCTCGGTAACCACTGCAGAACAAGAACAAGTAGCGAAAGGGTTATCTATTTTGGAGCGTGCATTTGCAACCGCTGGAGGTTTTCATTCGTATTTAAAGGATGATGAGGGAACCTGTAGATAGAAATCCATTCAAGCGAGAGAAGGGGACTAACATCTTGCAAGCACAATCTACACGACGAGGGATGAGGGGCAACGCACAGCAGCCCGCTCAGCGCGGCGCGTTGATGCGCGCGATTCGCTTTTTAGGCCATCATAAGCGCTCGACCCTGCTAGCTTACGGGGCATTGGTCATTGCGACACTGGCACAACTGGCTGTGCCGCAATTAACGCAGAATATGATTGACGCGGTGACACAGGGGGCTGCCGCTAATATGGTTTTTGACCGTGTTTCAAATTTGCCATCTTTACTGCAAAACTTAGCTGTCACGGCTGTGGCTGGAACCACAGTCGAAGAGCTTCAAGCGAGCCAGGTGAACGCGCCGAGTCTCTTGATTAATGGTGCGCTCCTGATTGTCGGATTCGCGGTCATGCGGGCTGTGTTCTCGTTTGTGCAAGCGTTCATGGCGGAGACAACCTCGCAAGGTGTCGCTTATGACTTCCGCAATGAGATTTTTACGAAAATCCAGCGTCTGTCGTTCAGCTATTATGATCGCACACAAACCGGGCAGTTGATGATCCGGGCGACAGATGATGTCGAGCGATTGCGGCTATTCATCGCACAGGGGTTGATCCTGACTGCACAGGCATTTTTGCTGTTGATTGCGACACTGGTCATTCTGGTGCTGACGAACTGGCGTTTAACACTGGTGATCCTGCCGATTTTGCCGATTGCGCTCATCATGTTCATGATTTTCGGTTCGTTGGCGCAGCCTCTGTTCGTAGAGGTTCAAATCCGGCTTTCTGCCCTGAACACCGTTTTGCAGGAAAACATGGCCGGTATCAAGGTGGTGAAGGCCTTCGTGCGTGAGCGTCAGGAGCAAAAGCGCTTTGATGATGCCGCCGATTCGCTGCTGGCGCAGAGCCTCAAAGTCGCGCGCACGTTTGCATTTCTGTTTCCGGTGATTTTCCTGGTGGCACAGGTAGGTCAGGCAGCACTGCTCTACTTTGCCGGTGGCGAGATTCTGAACGGCACGCTGCAACTGGGTGAGTACCAGAAATTCAGCCTGTACACGATTTACGTGTTTTTCCCGTTGGGACAGTTGGGGTTCATCATCTCGTTGATGTCGCAGGCGTCAGCGTCCGCTGGCCGTATCTTTGACATTCTCGATACCGAGAGTGAAGTGAAAAACAAGCCGGACGCAATTGAACTGCCAGCGATTCAGGGCAGTGTGGAATTTAAGGATGTGACTTTCCGCTACTTCAGCACCAGTGATCCGGTGCTTGAGAGCATCAGTTTTCAGGCGGAACCCGGGCAAACGGTGGCACTCCTGGGGGCGACAGGCAGCGGTAAATCCACAATCATCAACCTGATTCCGCGCTTCTACGATGTGTCAGAAGGTGCGGTGCTGATCGACGGACATGATGTTCGCGATGTGACGCTGGACAGTTTGCGTTCGCAGATCGGCATCGTGCTGCAAGAAACCAATCTTTTCAGCGGGTCGATCCGCGACAACATTGCATTTGGGCGGCCTGATGCTTCCCTTGAAGATGTGATCGAAGCGGCCAAAGCGGCGGCGGCACACGATTTTATTGAGTCGTTCCCCCAGGGTTATGATACATCCGTGGGCGAACGTGGCGCGACCCTCTCCGGCGGGCAGAAGCAGCGTATTGCTATCGCACGCGCGCTGCTGCTGGATCCGAAGCTGCTGATTCTAGATGACTCGACCAGCAGCGTGGACCTGATGACCGAGTATCGGATTCAGAAAGCGCTCGACCATCTGATGGAAGGGCGTACCAGCTTTGTGATTGCTCAACGTATCACGACGGTGTTGAATGCCGACCAGATTCTGGTATTGGATAAAGGCCAGGTTGTGGCCCGTGGCATACATGAGGAATTGATGGAGACCAGCCCGATCTATGCGGAAATCTATTATTCGCAGCTGGTTGGCGATGTCGAAATCGAAGCCGAAGAAGACATACAGGAGGCCAAGTAACCGCTATGATGGGAATGGACGGCGGTCGCCGTTTACTGGAAAGTGAAACTTTAAAACCTCAGAATCTGAGTTATACACTGAGCCGGTTCGCCACCTACTTTCGGCATTACTGGGTTGGTCTGATAGTTTCCATGATTTTGATCGTGGTCGGCACCTGGACACAGGTTGTCTCGCCAGACTTGATCGGTCAGGCTGTGGACTGTTACCTGTTCCCACAGGACCCGGCGAGCTGCTGGTATACGACTGTGGATGCCAGTGCGCCAATCGATGTAAAAATGGCTGGTTTAGGTGGCCTGGTGCTGCTGCTGGTGGGATTGTTTCTGCTGGGTTCTGTGATGAACGGTCTGGCTTTTTATTCCATGTCATGGACCGGACAGCACACCCTGCGCGATATGCGTGTGGCGCTTTTCAAGCAGATGCACCGCCTATCAATGGGCTACTATTCTCGCAACGAGGTGGGCAATATCATGAGCCGTGTCACATCCGACACGGATGCGATTCAGCAGGCGTTTAGTTTTGCGCTGCTGCAGGTGGTCGGCGGCATCCTGCTTATCGTGTGGATTGGCATCCGCATGTTGCAGGCCAATGTGCCGTATGCGCTGCTGAGTCTGGCGGTATCCCCGCTGATGCTGGCGGCGACCCTCTACTTCTCCGGGCAGGCGCGCAAGGCATTTCGTAAGAGCCGCCAGGAGATGGGCAGTGTTAATGCGGACCTGCAAGAAAGTATCGCCGGGGCACGTGAGGTGCAGGCGTTTAACCGTGAGGATGAAAGCATCAGCCAGTTCCGTGTAACGAACGCGGCCAATCGTGACGCCAACATTCGCGCGGCCAGCTTTACCAGCGCGCTCAATCCGGTGTTGGAAGCGCTTGGTTACATCGCGCTGGCGGTGGTGGTGGTGGTCGGTGGCTTGTCGGTTTTGAATAACGAGCCACTGCTCGGCACGACCATCATCTCGCTGGGTACGGTCTTCGCTTTCATGCAGTATGTTCAGCGTTTTAATCAGCCAATCCAGCAGATTGCGGTGCTGTGGACGAATGTCCAGAACGCGATTGCAGGCGGTGAGCGGATCTTCGGTCTGCTCGATGAAGAAGTCGAGATCGTGAATAAGCCGAACGCCAAGCCCATGCCACAGATCAAGGGTGTGGTATCTTTTGAAGATGTATCGGCGGAGTATGTGAAGGGTGAGCCGGTGCTGAAACACGTGAGCTTTTCGGCTGAACCGGGCCAGATGATCGCGATTGTTGGGCCGACCGGTGCCGGGAAGACCACGATTATCAATCTGCTGCCGCGTTTCTACGATGTGACCAGCGGCTCGGTCAAAATTGATGGCATTGATGTGCGCGATGTGACGATGGAGAGTTTACGCAGCCAGATTGGTATTGTGTTACAGGACACCTTCCTGTTCTCGGATACCGTGGTGAATAACATCCGCTATGGCAAGCCGGAGGCGACGGACGAGGAAGTTATCGCCGCAGCCAAAATGGTGGCCGCAGATGGATTTATCGAACGGCTGCCGGATGGCTACCAGACGATCCTCGGTGAGCGTGGCAGCGGCCTAAGCCAGGGGCAGCGCCAGTTGATCGCCATCGCCAGGGCGGCGCTGGCCGACCCGCGTATCCTGATTCTCGATGAAGCGACTTCAAGTGTGGACACGCGTACTGAGCGCATCATCCAGAAGGCATTTGAAAAACTGCTGGAAGGTCGTACGAGCTTCGTGATTGCCCACCGTTTGAGCACCATTCGCAATGCTGATCAGGTGCTGCTGGTGGAGGCTGGAGAGATTGTCGAACGTGGGACGCACAATGAACTGCTGGCAGAGAAGGGTGCTTACTATGACCTGTATATGAGCCAGTTCCGCCGTGAAGGGGAAGATGTGGAAGAATCCAGCAACGGCAGCAGCATGACCCATCCAGAGCCAACCGGAAACTGATCGCGCCTCGCTATGTAACGAGGGGTGAGCATCTGTTGCTCACCCTTTTCGATTCCGGTTGTTAATTCGTGTAGAGTGCTTCGCGCGTGTATTCGTTGTTGATGATGCGCAGAATGCCAAGCGGATTGGCACTTTTAAGCGCGTCCGGCAGGAGGGACTCCGGGATATTCTGGTATGCCACCGGGCGCAAGAAGCGTTTGATTGCGGTCATGCCGACTGAGGTCGTGCCGGGGGCTGTCGTCGCTGGATATGGGCCGCCGTGCTGCATCGAGTAGACGACCTCGACACCTGTGGGGAAGCCATTCCAGAGCAGGCGTCCAGCTTTCTCGCGCAGCAGACTGAGTACGGGCGCTGCCGCCTTGATGTCGCTGTCTTCCGCATGAATGGTCGCGGTTAATTGACCGTGCAAACTGGCAATGGTCGCCTGCAAATCCTCAAGTGAATCGCACAGGACGAACATCGTTACCGGGCCAAAGTGCTCTGTCTGGAGTTGGGCATCATGGCGAAAGTCGGCGGAAGTGGTTTGCAGCAGCGTATGCTGGTAGCAGTAGCTGCCTTCTTCGATCACCTCACCGCCGATCAGCTTTTTCACGGAGGGGCGCGCCATCGTTTTCTTTACCGTTTGTGCCAACCCCTGTTCAATATGCTCGTTGAGCAGGACGCCCGGTGCTTTGGCCTGCATCTGGGCTTTGACGTGGCCGATGAATGCGTTTGCGCTTTCACCTTTAACCAGCATGACCAGGCCGGGATTGGTGCAGAACTGACCGGAACCCAATGTCACCGAGCCGACCAGACCCTCCGCCAGCGCTTCACCGCGTGCTTCCAACGCACCCGGCAAAATCACGATGGGGTTGATGCTGCCCATCTCGGCATAGACTGGAATCGGCTCCTGACGCGCTGCTGCGGCGTCATAAATCGCGCGACCTGCCCGCAGCGACCCGGTGAATCCGATGGCTTTCACGCCGGGATGCTTGACCAGATTCTGACCTACACTGACCTCATTCCCTTGCAGCAGCGAGAACATGCCTGCCGGGAAGCCCTGCTTTTCGACAGCCTGGGTGATGGCCTGGGCGAATAATTCTGAAGTGGCGGGGTGGCCGGGGTGCGCTTTGACGATCACCGGGCAACCTGCCGCAAAAGCTGAGGCGGTATCACCGCCTGCTACTGCAAATGCAAAGGGGAAATTACTGGCTGAAAAGACTCCTACCGGTCCGAGCGGCACCAGCATACGCCGAATGTCGGGACGTGGGGCAGGCTGGCGGTCGGGCAGGGCCGTGTCGATAATGGCTTCCACGTATGAACCTTCGCGCAGCAGGCTGGCAAAGGCGCGCAGTTGACCAGTGGTACGTCCGCGTTCCCCTGTCAGCCGGGGGAGGCCCAGGCCGGTTTCCATATCGGCAGTTTCCAGCAGCACATCACCCAGCGCTTCAATCTCCGCCGCCACCGCATCGAGAAAATCGGCCAGCTTCGCGGCGGGAAAGGCTCGGATCTGCTCAAACGCTGCGGTCGCAGCCGTCACTGCGTCATTGATCTCGCCGGGGGTGGCGTTGTGAAATGCCACCGCGCCTGCTTCCTTGGTGCGAGGGTTGACGCTGGTAAATGTCTCGGAGCTTGCCGCGCTTAACTGCCCGGCAATATAGTGGTTGCCCGTCAGTTTTACATTTAAATCATGTGAAATCGTCATCGTGTGCTTTCCTTTTTGTCTCGTTCCAGTGCTTCCATTCCCGCTTTTAAGACCTCGATAATCCGGTCTGTGTCATAAATACATCCTGCCCAGGTGCCGCCACTGGCTTCCTGCAAAGCGGCCCACAGGCGGGTGTCGTCCGGCAGTTTGGGATGCGGCGCGAGGCCGGGATGTGACTCGCGCCGGGCGAGGACCTCAGCGCCAGCCTCTGGCGATAATTCCTGGTCTTCACTGCCGATAAAGTTTACCGTGCCTTCAAGGGTGTTGCGGTCCACCACGATGTCGATCAGGTCGCCATCCCGCAGCTTGCCGATGGGGCCGCCTGCCAGCGCTTCCGGCCCAATATGGCCGAAGCACGCGCCGGTCGAGACGCCGGAGAAACGGGCGTCGGTGAGCACAGCGACTGTTTTGCCCCAGGGGATAAACTTGAGCGCGGACGTAACCTGATAGGTTTCCTCCATGCCGGTGCCGGAGGGGCCAACGCCGATCATCACAACGACATCCCCAGCTTTGACCGGGTTGTCGCTGCGGCCTTTGATGGCCTGAATAGCGGCAGGCTCGGAGGTGAATACCCTGGCTGGTCCACGGTGGCGGTAAACCTGATCTTCGCCCACCACTGAAGGGTCAATCGCCGTTGCTTTCAGGACGGAACCCTGTGGTGCGATATTGCCAAGCGGGAATACGACCGTGCTGGTTAATCCGCGCTGGCGGGCGGTATCGGCATCCATAATGACTTCCGCCGGGTCGATCTGGTCGGCCTGCGCCAGTCGCGCACGTACCTGCTGGCGGCGTTCGCTCTGTTCCCACCAATCCAGCATTGTCCCCAGTGTTTCGCCGCTGACGGTCAGCACATCCAGATTGAGCAGACCCATATCGCGCAAATGGAGCATGACTTCCGGCACGCCACCTGCCATAAAGACCTGGACGGTCGGGAAATTTTGCGGGCCGTTGGGCAGTGCATCGACCAGACGCGGGGTGCTGCGATTAATCCGGCTCCAGTCCTCGACGGTGGGCTGTTTGAGTCCAGCGGCGTGGGCGATGGCCGGGATGTGCAGCAGCAGATTGGTTGAGCCGCCGAAAGCCGCATGGACCAGCATCGCGTTTTCCAGCGCACCAGGAGTGAGAATATCGCTCAGGGTGATGCCGCTGGCAGTGAGCCGCAGCAGGGCTAATGCCGAACGGTGCGCCATATCCAGCCAGATGGGTTCACCCGAAGGCGACAGCGCGCTGTGTGGTAGCGAGAGGCCGAATGCCTCGCCGACCACCTGTGCCGTGGCAGCGGTCCCAAGAAATTGACATCCGCCGCCGGGAGAACCGCAGGCGCGGCAGCCCATTGTCGCGGCGTAATCGAGCGAGATCATGTCATGGGCGAAACGCGCGCCGATGGTCTGGACCATGCCTGCGTCCTCGGCCTCTACAGCGGGAAGAGTCACGCCACCGGGTACGAGTATTCCGGGCAGATCACTGCTGCCTGCCAGAGCCAGCATCATCGCCGGAAGACCCTTATCGCAGGTCGCCACGCCCAGCACCCCCGCGCGCAGCGGCAGCGACCGGATCAAACGGCGCATGACCATGGCCGCGTCATTGCGATAGGGCAGGCTGTCCATCATGCCGGTTGTCCCCTGGCTGCGACCATCGCAGGGATCGGTGCAATAGGCAGCGAAAGGTAATCCACGCTGTTCACGAATGGTCTCGGCGGCGGCACGCACCAGCAGATTGACCTCCCAATGGCCGGTGTGATAACCGAGGGCCAGTGGGGTACCATCCTCGGCGCGCAAACCGCCGTGTGTGCTCAAAATCAGGTACTGTGTGAGGCCCACATCATCGGGGTTCCAACCCATCCCGGCGTTTTGGGTCATGCCAAAGAGGTTGCCGCTAGGTTCATTGAGCAGCATCTCCGGGGAAATGGGAATCTGCCCCTGGGGGCCGGTTCCTCGCGTGCGAGTGGTTTCAGCATACCGGGCTCCGTCGAGTATATCGGTCAGGGCCGGTGCGGGTGTGGTTAAAGGCATAAGTCCTCGAAAGAAATCTCTAGGTTTACTGCTATAATAGCGCATGCAACTCACAGGGGGCAAAGACCGATTATGACTGATGACTTTAAGAATCGGGTTGCAATCGTCACAGGTGCAGGGGTTGGGATTGGCTATGAAATCGCGCGGCAGCTGGCCCAGCGCGGCGCGGCGGTGATGCTCAATGACGTTGATCCTGATGTCGCGGCACGCGCCGCTGAGCGCATCTGTAATGAAGGCGGGAACTGCCAGCCGCTGGCAGGCGATGTCGCGGATGTGATGCGGTTGCGGGCGATGGTGCAGACGACTGTGGAAACTTTCGGGCGGCTGGATATGGCGGTCGCCAATGCCGGGCTGACACTCTACGGCGATTTTTTCAGTTATGAGCCGGATAATTTCGACCGGGTGATGGCAGTGAACCTGCGCGGGTCATATTTCTTTGCGCAGGCCGCCGCGCGCCAGTTTCGCACGCAGGGCAGTGGCGGGAGTATCCTGCTGATGTCCTCGGTGACCGGGCGGCAGGCGATCCGCTACCTGACTGCTTACGGCATGAGCAAAGCGGCGCTGCAAATGATGGCGAAAAGCCTGGTGGTGGAACTTTCCCCGTATCAAATTCGCATCAACACCGTGGTTCCTGGCGCAGTGTTGACGCCACGCAATCTGGAAGATGATCCTGATTACGAAGCAAACTGGGCGCGTGTGACTCCCATGCGCAAACCGGCGACGGCAGAAGATATTGCGCACGCGGCACTGTTTCTGCTGTCACCGCAGGCAGGGCATATTACCGGGCAGTCACTGGTGGTCGATGGCGGTTGGTCATCCACCAGTGCGACGCCCGATCTTGATTTTGTTCAAACCAACGAAGAATAGAGGACTTCATGAATAAATTGGTACGTTTTTCTCATCCGGCAGCGGACGCCAAAGCACGGGTTGGGCTGCAAGTGGACGGTACGATTTACGATGTCACCGATCAGTTTGCGACGATTGGCGCGTGGCTGCGGGCGAGTGTGGGGCGTGCGGCGGCGGCGATCCAAGATTTGACTACTGCACAGGCACAGGCGACTATCTATGCGCTTGCGGATTTTGAGCCAGGGTCAGGGCAGGGGCGGCTGTTGGCCCCGGTGGATACACAGGAGGTCTGGGCAGCGGGTGTGACTTATGAACGCAGCCGTGAGGCGCGTCAGGAAGAAGCGCAGGATGGTGGGGATGTTTATGCGCGCGTTTATGGCGCGACCCGGCCAGAGCTGTTTTTTAAGGCGTTGGGCAACCGCGTGGTGGCACCATTTGACGAGGTTGGCATTCGTGCGGACTCCAAGTGGAATGTGCCGGAGCCGGAACTGGCGGTGGTATTTAATCCCGCGCTGGAGCCGGTGGGATTTAGCGTTGGCAACGACATGAGCAGCCGCGATATTGAAGGCGAGAATCCGCTGTATTTGCCGCAGGCCAAAGTGTATACGGCTTCCTGCGCGCTGGGGCCGGGGATTGTGCTCAATCCGAGCGCGGACTGGCCGGAGACGACGATTCACCTGAATATTGAACGCGGCGGCACAGTGGTTTATTCGGGCAGCATCTCGACCGATCGCATCCGGCGGAAAATCAATGAGTTGGGCGATTACCTGGGCCGCAGCTATACCTTCCCCGAGGGGGTAGTGCTGATGACCGGGACCGGCGTTGTCCCACCGTCGAATTTTACGCTGGCTGTGGGCGACAGGGTGACGATTGAGATTGACGACATCGGGGCGCTGACCAACACCGTGAAGCTGGTTTAACGACTGATCGCAGGTGGCAATCGTAAATCTAATACAATTTGTTGAGGGCGGCTCATGAGTCGCCCTTTTTCGTGTGATCTTATATCACCTCGTCTGTCAGTGACTGGTATGGACTTGTTGGGCGGTGTTATAGTTGAAGCGGCTGACGAACCTGGAATTTACTGCTCCGGCGGTGTCATCTCAACAATAAACGCCCATTCTCTCTGGTGAATAAAGGTTGTGTTTTATGTCTCAGAATGTCAATTTGTTTGATGCTCAAATTTCGGGACCCGTGCCGCTGGACTCGGTGGCGATCCGGCTGCATCCCACACTCGATCATGTGGTGGTGGCGAAGCGGCCCTTGCAGCCGGGGACTGTGCTGCAAGACAACGGCTCCTCGCTGACACTGGCGCAGTTTATCCCGGATGGACATAAGATCGCGGTGAAAGCGGTGGCGAAGGGCGAAGCCGTGCGGCGCTATGGGCAGATCATCGGCTTTGCGACGGAGGCTATCGCACCGGGCGATCATGTACATACGCACAACCTGGCGGTGCAGGATTTTGCGCGCGATTATGAATTCAGCAGCGATGTGCCAACGGTGGATTATGTACCGGAAGACCAGCGGCGCACGTTTATGGGCTACCGGCGGCCTGATGGCCGGATTGGCACACGCAATTACATCGGTATCATCTCGACCGTGAACTGCTCGGCCCACACTGTTCGCGAGATCGCGCATTATTTCACCGAGGAAAAGCTGGCGATGTATCCCAATGTTGATGGGGTAATCGCGCTGGCGCATCTTTCCGGCTGTGCCATGCAAATCGGTGGGGCAGATTACGTGATTCTTCAGCGCACGTTGGCAGGGATGGCCCATCACGCCAATATTGGCGCGTATCTGATTGTCGGCCTGGGCTGCGAATCCAACCAGATTGCCGATCTGGTCGCCAATTATGGGTTGGAACATGGGCTGAAAAACGCACCACCGCCCAGCCTGACTATTCAGGGCGAGGGGGGCATTCGCAAGACGGTCGTGGCGGGGATTGAAGCGGTGGAAGAACTGCTGCCGCTGGTGAACCAGGCCCAGCGCACGCCACAACCCGTTTCAGAACTGATGGTGGCGCTGCAATGCGGTGGCAGTGACAGCTGGTCGGGTGTGACGGCCAATCCGCTGGTGGGCGTGGCTGCGGATGAAATCGTGCGCCAGGGCGGGACAGTAGTGCTGGCCGAGACGCCGGAAATCTACGGCGCGGAGCACATGATGACCCGGCGCGCGGTGAATCGTGAAGTGGGCGAAAAGCTGGTGTCGCTGGTGCATTGGTGGGAGGATTACACCGAGCGCCTGAATATCGAGATCGACAATAACCCCAGTGTGGGCAACAAGCTGGGCGGGCTGACGACGATTTACGAGAAGTCGCTGGGGGCGGTTGCCAAAGGCGGCAGCACACCGCTGACCGGTGTTTATCATTATTCGGAGCCAGTGACCGTGCGCGGGTTCACCTTCATGGATTCACCCGGATACGATCCGGTGGCCGTGACGGGACAGGTGGCAGGCGGGTGCAATCTGGTGTTGTTCACGACCGGACGCGGCTCGGCCTTTGGCTTCAAACCTGCGCCGAGCATCAAAATCGCCACCAATTCGCAGATGTATCACCACATGGAAGACGACATGGATGTCAACGCCGGAAAGATCATGGAAGGTGTGCCGATGGATGATGTGCGCGATGAACTGCTCGATTTGATGGTCGCAGTCGCTTCGGGCCAACCCTCCAAGAGCGAAGCGCAGGACGTGGGCGAATCAGAGTTCAACCCGTGGAATCTGGGTGGTATCTTGTAGCGCTACTTCCAGTTGTGAATAATCGTCTCTAATTCATGTAGATATTCAGTCGCTCCCTCTGTGCCTTCCGCTGGTGCCCAGGGAGCGAAATTTTTGTGGGTAGTGGCTTCGTATGGTCCCTGGATGATCTCGACCACAGCAGAGGGTTCCAGCGCGACCAGCGAGTGCCAGGTGCGCGGCGGAATATCGACCACCTTGACCGGGCCAGCGGCATCCAGCACAAACACCTGCTCGACCTTACCACTGTCGCTGAACTGCAAGCAGGCGATCTTGCCTGTCAAAATCGAGAACAGTTCCACCTTATCGGGGTTTTCGTGCTTGTGCGGTGTGGTATAGGTGCCGGGGATAAGCGCATTGACCATGCGCTGCACGGGTTCCTCGTGCTCATGCAGGCGATAGATGGTGCGCAGACGCGGCAACTGCCGCGCCTGCTCGATTAATTCCGCGATCATCGTGTCGGTAATCGCGCGCATGGACTAGACTCCGGAATAGGCGCTGAAGCCGCCATCCACTGGCACGACAACGCCAGTGACGAAGCGTGCAGCATCCGAAACCAGCCACAGTAATGTGCCAACCAGATCTTCGGCATCCCCAAAGCGGTTCATCGGCGTGTGGCTGATGATTTGCTGTCCGCGCTGGGTCAGGTCACCGGTCGCCTGATCGGTCAGGAGGAAGCGGTTCTGATCGGTGAGGAAGAACCCGGGCGCGATGGCATTGACGCGGATGTTGGGGCTGTATTCCTGGGCGAAATGCACAGCCAGCCACTGCGTGAAATTATCCACGGCGGATTTTGCGCCACCATAGGCCAGCACCCGCGTGAGCGGACGCATGGCGCTCATGGACGAGATGTTGATGATGACGCCAGCGCCATTTTCGGTCATCGTCTTGCCGAATACCTGCGAGGGCAGGATTGAGCCGAGATAGTTGAGGTTAAACACCCACTGAAGGGCGTCTTCGGGCAGATCGAAAAAATTGCGGGCTTTATCGGGTGTGGTCGTGGCTTCGGGCTTGTTGCCGCCGGCGCAGTTGACGAGAATGTCCACGCTGCCAAGTTCTGTCGTGATTTGTTGTGCGGCACGTTCAATCGAAGCACGGTCAAGGACGTCGACCACCACGCCGATGGCTTTGCCGCCGCTTTGCTGGATGCTCGTGACTACGGCGTCAATCTTGCCTGGGGTCGTCCCCAACACGGCGACAGCGGCCCCGGCCTGCGCCAATCCCTGGCACATGGCTGAACCCAGGACGCCGCTACCGCCAGTTACCACGGCAGTTTTTCCGCTAAGATCAATTGTATAGGTCATGCAGTTACCTCGGATTTGAAGGGTGCGATGTGCTTATCAAAGTGCTGCTTCAGGACCGTACTATAGGAATCTTCGTGCTGGCGCAGCGTGTCGTAGATCGGTTCACGGAACTGGCCCAGAACTGAGCCGAAGGTGACATGCAGCACCTGGCGCGTATCGAACTGGTCAAACAGATTGGGCAGGTCCACGTCCATCAGGTCGGAGGGGACTTTGTCGAGGTCGGCTGAGACATGATAGGTCGCTTTGTCGGTCGGGTAGTGCTCAATCGCGAAATCGAGAATCTCGCGGAAGAGCGCGGGGTTATGCATGGCGATCACGCGCAGTGCTTCCAGCCAGCTTGTCCCGGCTGTCTTGAGGTGGACATAAGGGCCGGTGTGCTTTGCAATGATCGGATAAATGCTGAATTTGTCCGAGCCGGAGTGAATGCTCAGCTTGTAGGGGCCAAGCTCACGGGCGATGCGGGCATGTTCGGCAAAATCGCGCTCAAAATCGCCCAGATCACCGATGTAATCGACGCCTTTCTCGAAGCGCCCGATGAAGCGTGGGGCCAATCCCTGAAAGTCGATCCCCAGTCGCTTAAGCTCGGATGCGAAAAAGTAATGCTCGGCGGGGCTGGTGGGTGTATCGGTTTCATCGACTGAGATTTCGAGATCGTAGGGGGTATCGCCCATCTTGGCGGCGATATGTCGTGCCAATTCCGCGACTTCAGCCAGCGCCAGTCCATACTTGCAGGCCGCGCGCAGCAGGGTTTCTTCTGTGATTTCACCTGCAACAGAACTGCCAAGATAAAGTTTTTTTAGCGCATCGGGCGATGAATCCAGGCGATCCCACGGCAGCGCCTCGTATTTGACGCGCAGGCCGTTGATGTCATCAATATGCGCTGCATTATCGACATGGTCGCCGGGGTCAAGCGTAAAGCCCACATAACCTGCTGCAATACAGTCATCAATAACCTGCTTATTTTTCAAATGGTCGGCATCGCTGCCAAAGCCGGACTGGTAATTCATCTCAAAAACGCCCCAGGTGGCGTCGTCCAGCACATTTTGCGGGGTGCGTCCTGCGCGCTGCATTTCGCGGATGGACTGCTGCGCGAACACAGGGAACAGATCGCTCTCGCGCACGGCCAGAATGTGACCGGGCGTGGCTAATCCCAGCCGGTCACCGCAGCCTACCGACTTTTTCAGCCCTACAGTAGTGGGTGCAGTCCAGGGGAGTTCGCGGCGCAGGGCAGCGGCGTTTTGCGCATCCAGCGGGCACAACCAGGCGTCGCCCTGCTGTTCACCGTGAAAACCATCTGGCAGGCTGCCTTCAATGCGCAGACGCTTCCCTTGCGGTGTTTTGATCAAGGTAAAAGTCATGATGTTTCCTCCAGCGTTCTTATGTCGCTGGCCTCCATCGTATGCTGTACAATCCCCACTATGATACGCATATCACACTGGAAATGCCAACTGAGGGGGACTTATGGTAAGGCGCTTTCGCGAGCATGATTTGAGGTCGGTACAGGGCCTGGATGGCCTGTGGGATTTCGTGTTTTTGGGGGATGTTGATCCGGCTGATGTCAGGCTTCAGGGGCTGGAATATGATGGGCGGATGGCGGTACCGGGCTGCTTTGATGCCACGCCACAGTATGCGGGGAAGCGTGGACTGGCTGCTTATCGCACATCTGCGGTGTTACAGGATGCGACTCCGCACCGGTTGGTGTTCAACAGTGTCCATCACTGGTGCCAGGTGTTTGTGGATCAGCAGTTGATCCAGGAACATTCAGGCGGATTCACGCGTTTTACCGTCGATATTCAAGGTCATACACCCGGTGAAACTGAGATCGTGGTGCTGGTGGATAACCGCCTGGATTACGAGCGTTCGCCGCTGCATCTACCTTATTTTGACTGGTACCACTTCGGCGGGATCAGCCGCCCGGTTGAGCTGCAGCGACTGGGCGCGCTGTGGATTGACGCGCTGCGGGTGACTACAACCGATTATGCAGCGCGTGAAGTGCAGGTGCAGGTCGATTGGCGAGGAGTGGAGCCGCCGGGAAAGACCGAATTAGTCATCACCTGTGATGAGGCGGTGATTATCAGCGAGAGTGTCAACCTGAGCAGTGAGTCCGGCACGATTGAGAAAACTGTGCATTTGCCGGGGACGAAACTCTGGTCACCTGCCGCGCCCAATCTGCACCTGCTGGAAGTGCGGCTGGGTGAGGATGACATGCGCGAACGGATCGGCATCCGGCAGGTGCGAGCCGCACAGCGTCAGATTCTGATTAATGATGAGCCGGTGCGTCTGCTGGGATTTAACCGCCATGAAGCGCACCCGCAGTTTGGTCACGCGCTGCCGGAGACACTGCTGGTCAGTGATGTGCAACAGCTGTTGGATATGGACTGTAATTTCGTGCGTGGCAGTCATTATCCGCAGGACACACGCTTTCTTGATCTGTGCGATGAAGTGGGCATCTGTGTATGGAATGAAGCGACTGGCTGGCAGCAGACGGCGGAACATCTGACCGATCGGCATTATCTGGATGCAGCGGCCACAAATATCAGTGAAATGATCGCGATGTCTTACAATCACCCCTCGGTGATTATGTGGGGGATGCTCAACGAGGGGCACAGCCAGGATGCCGACTGCACGCCTGCTTATGAGCACATGATCGGCCAATTGCGCGAACAGGATGAGAGCCGCCTGATCACCTACGCGAGCAACCATCCAATGGATGACCTGGGGCTTGATCTGGTGGATGTGGTATCGATCAACACTTATCCCGGCTGGTATCACGGCGAAATTGACGCAATCCCTGAATTGCTCCAGACAATCGTGTTGAGTCTGGCGGAGAAGGGGCAGGGCGAGAAACCACTGATTATCTCGGAGATTGGGGCGGGCGCGGTTCCCGGTTGGCGGGATTGGAACGCGACGCGCTGGTC
>JAIOHN010000134.1 GCA_019912985.1 Anaerolineae bacterium
CGTCGTCGGCGCCATCACCGTCGGCTTGCTGCGTGCGACCAATACCTGGGACTGGATCACCTTCATACTCCTGAGCGTCCTGGGGCTGGCTTTCTCCTGGTGGATCAGTACAAAACGCATTAATCGTGATTCTTTGTTCGGGTTGGTTGGGATGATCGGTTTGTTCGTGGTCGTCAGTTTCGCCGCTGCGCTGCCTTACTCGACATGGTATGCCTCGGTATACAACCGCGCGCTGCCCTACGAAGGCCCGCGTTCACCGCTTTGGACGTACTTCACCATCCACGGCACATTCTTATTCCTGGTGCTCTCAATCCTGGCCTGGGACACGGCACGCTGGCTGCGCAGTATTTACGTGCGTTCCCTGCGCGGAACCGGCATGATTTTGTTAGCCGTATTCATCATGGTGGCCGCAGTTCTCGCGGGTGCGGTGGTGCTGTCGATCTCGAATTATCCCGTGACGATTGTCGCTGTGCCGCTTCTGGTCTGGATCGCGCTGCTGTTCTTCCGGCAAGGACAGTCGCGAGAGATGCAGTATACGCTGGCTCTGGCCGGATTAGCGATTGCGCTGACGCTCGGGGTGGAGTACGTTGTCCTGGACGGCGATATTGGCCGCCAGAACACTGTGTTCAAATTCTATATTCAAGCGTGGTTGCTGTTCAGTGTGGTGGGTGGGGCGGCGGTCGCCTGGATGGTGCAGAGTTCCGAGCGCTGGTCAGGCTTCCTGCGCGGCGTATGGTATGGGCTGGCGGGCATTCTGTTTATTGTGGCGGCCCTGTACCCTATCATGGCGAGCCGCGCCAAAGCCGTTGATCGTATGGAGGCAAACACGCCTTTCACCCTTGACGGCATGACCTATATGCAGTATTCCATGCTGTATGAAGGTGATCCCGGTGTTTTGAACAGTAATCCCGATCTGGGTTACTTCTCACTCAAAGATGACTATGATATGATTCGCTGGTTGCAGGAAAATATCCAGGGCACACCGACCATTATGGAAGGGCGGAGCGACCGCGAGTATCGTTGGGAAAGCCGGGTTGCGATTTATACCGGGCTGCCCGCAGTGGTGGGGTGGAACTTCCATCAGCGCCAGCAGCGCACGTTTGATCCGCTGCCCCGGCTGGTGCAGCAGCGCGTCGCCAATGTGAATAGCTTCTATACGACGCATGATATTGCGACTGCCTGGAGTATTCTTCAGCGCTATAATGTCAGTTACGTCATCGTCGGTAATCTGGAAAAGGCTTATTATCCGGCGTCTGGTCTGGCGAAATTTGATACGATGGTCGAACAGGGAAAGTTGACCGTCGCTTATCAGGGTGGCGCGGCGACGGTTTATCAGGTGAATAAAGACGCGGACTTCGCGCTTGCAGAGGATGCTTCCGGTGGTATCTGAGTGGCTTGCCCGCGAGGGCTGGACGGTACTGAGTTGGTGGGCATTGGTCACGCTGGCGGGGATGGCCGCTTTTCCCCTGTCTACACGTTTGTTGTCGGCGCTGCCGGATCGCGGCTACACCTTGTCGCGTGCCGTAGGTTTGCTGCTGGTTGGGTGGGTGTTCTGGATGCTCGGCAGCCTGGGCTTTTTGCCCAATTCGACTGGTAGCATTCTCCTGTCCTGGTTGATCGTGCTGGTCGTTTCTCTTGTGCTCTACTTCGGCGCACAGGAACGGTTTGACTGGCGGGCATGGTGGCGCGAGAATCGCTCGGCTGTGCTGGTCGGTGAGGTTCTGTTTGCCGTCCTGCTGATAGGCTGGACGGTCGTGCGTGCGCATCAGAATGGCCTGACCAATACCGAAAAACCGATGGATTTGATGTTCATCAGCAGCATCATGCGCAGCCCGACGTTCCCGCCGCTGGACGGCTGGATGTCTGGGTACTCCATCAGTTACTACTACTTTGGCTATTTCATCGCCGCCATGATCTCGACCATGAGCGGCGTCACCAGCACCATCGGGTTCAACCTCCTGATCTCGCTGCTGTTCGCGCTCACCGGCCTGACCTCATTCGGCGTAGCCTATAATCTTGTAGGGTCGCGCGCGCTCTATGACCCGGCTGGCAGCGCGAAGAAGAAGCACGGCGATCTGCCGTTCTCGGAGTCTGTTTCTGAAACGCTCCCATCGCGGCGTCCCGCGCTTGTGGCTGGTCTGCTGGCGATGTTCATGGTCGTCCTGATGGGCAATTTTCAGGTCGCACTGATCGAATATCCCTATCAGGCACGCATGGCTTCCGAAGCTTATCTCCAGTTCACAGGCACGCAGGAACGCGACATTTACCCGGAACGACAGCAGGCGCGGGATGCTGGCATACCCGATAGCGAACCCGTCACCCTCAGCGCACCGCGACTCGATCCGGCGCAGTGGGGGGCATGGTGGTGGTTCCGTGCCAGCCGTGTCCTGAATGACTTTAATCTGGATGGCACACTTT
>JAIOHN010000135.1 GCA_019912985.1 Anaerolineae bacterium
CTTTTCTACCGTGAGGATTCCTTCCTGTTCCCAGGTTGCCAGTGTGCTTTCCAGAGCCGGACTGATGATGGTGATTTCCGCTTTTGATTCCAATAAGTCGCTGACTTTGCGCGCCGCGACCCGTCCCCCGCCAACCACCACGCAGGATTTTCCTGTCAGATTTAATGATACCGGATAGCCCATATCCGCTCCCTGTTTCAAAACGCTCCAAACTATACACGTGCAATCGAGATGCCGTCAAATGCCACTTGTGCAGATTACTGGTCAAACTTTGGTCAGATTCGTTATTGGACATTTGCTGAAAACGCGGTAAGCTGATAGACAAGTTTAAGAAAAGGCGTTTTGTAATGTTGCTTCAGCCCTGTTGTCTGTGTTGTATGATGACCACCACTACTTTCCGTAGGCGGGCAATGTAACGTTGCAAGGCAGCTTCTGCAAATTTGGCTGACACAGCCCCGCTCTACAAAGCGGGGCTTTTTTATTCTAAGGGGCAATCCTCATATGTATCGCACACGTTGCTGCTGTATGATGTGTTGTATGGGCCTTTCTGGCATGGAAATGGTTCGGCTCAGCACGCCTGGTTGATTTGCCCTGTACGTGATGAAATCCCAAAGCCCCGAACCATATTCGGGGCTTTTTGTTTGCCAAGGAGGCCTATGTTGAGCAAAAAACAAAGTCTGGAATCGATCAAAGCAGAAAGCAGTGGGTTGTCTGGCCCTTTGCCGACTGAGCTAGTAAATGAAGAAGATCATTTTACGGAAGCCGCGAAACAATTGTTGAAATTTCATGGCATTTACCAGCAGCATGACCGTGATAAACGGGGTGTAAAAGATTACTCGTTCATGGTTCGCACCAAGCTACCGGGCGGCCAGTTGACCGCTGAGCAGTATCTGGTGCATGACCGCCTCGCCTCACAGTATGCCAATGACACGCTGCGCATCACCACACGCCAGACCTTCCAGTTTCATGGCGTGCTCAAAGGCGAGTTGCAGGCGACCCTGCGCGAATTGAACAGCGCCTTTGTGACCTCCCTGGGAGCCTGCGGCGACATCGTGCGCAATGTGATGGCCTGCCCGGCACCCACTGACGATCCGCAGCGTACCGCGGTGCAGGACTTCGCGCTGCACCTTTCCGATGCCTTGTTTCCTCGCACCAGTGCCTATCATCAGATCTGGGTTGATGGGGAGCAGATGGTAGAGGACAAAGCGGTCGAAGAACCACTCTATGGCAAGTCCTACCTGCCGCGCAAGTTCAAAATCGGGGTGGCTTACCCCGGCGATAACTGCGTCGATGTCTACACCAATGACGTTGGGTTGGTGGCGATCTTCGATGAGGACGATCTCCTCACCGGCTTCAATGTGCTCGTGGGCGGTGGGATGGGCATTACGCACCAGAATGAGGAGACCATCACGCGCCTGGGAGATCTCGTCGGGTATGTGGAAGTTGATCAGGCGGTTGACCTGGTTAAAGCGATCGTCACCATTCACCGTGACTTTGGCGACCGCGAAAATCGCAAACATGCTCGTCTGAAGTACATCCTGCATGACCGCGGCGTTGAATGGTTTATCAACGAACTGCGCCAGCGGCTGGCTTTCCCGCTGCAAGCGCCACGTGAAATGCCCGAATTCGAGGTCGAAGATCACATGGGCTGGAATGCCCAGGGCGAGGACCTGTGGTATCTCGGCATTCCGGTGGAAAATGGTCGTATCGCGGATTGGGACGGCTATCGTCTGCGCAGTGGTCTGCGCAAGGTCATCGAGCGCTTTAACCTTGGCGTCCGGCTCACTCCGCAGCAAAGCATCCTCTTGACTAGCATCACCACGGCACAGCGTCCTGAAGTCGAGGCGATCCTGCGCGATCACGGTGTGAAGCTGGTGGAGGATTTTTCCAACGTGCGCCGCTACAGCCTGGCCTGCCCGGCGCTGCCGACCTGTGGCCTGGCGATCACCGAAGCCGAGCGGGTGCTGCCCTCCATCATGACTGAATTTGAAGCCACCTTGAGCGAACTCGGTATCCCCGATGAGGCGCTCAGTGTCCGCATGACTGGCTGCCCTAATGGCTGCGCTCGCCCCTACGTGGCGGAGATCGGTTTTGTCGGTCGTTCACTCAACAAATACACCCTTTTCCTGGGCGGAAAAGCCAATGGCACACGGCTGGCGCGACCATTTCTTGATCTGGTCGAGGGGGATCAACTGGTACCCACACTGCGCCCGCTGCTGGCTTATTATCGCGATACCCATCAACCCGAAGAGTCGTTTGGCGATTTCGTGACTCGCCTGGATTTTGATGCGCTGCACCAATATCTCGCTGCCGAAAACCTACTCGTATCAGGAGACTAACTTCATGATTAACATCGAGAACCAGTCTGAACGCTTGGAGACGATGTCACCGCAGGCCATTCTGCGCTGGGCGGTGGATTGCTATGGTGAGCAATTAGCCGTGGTCACCAGCTTTCAGCCCACCGGCGTTGCGACTCTGCACATGCTCTATGAACTCGGTGTGCGTCCGCAGGTGTTTACACTGGATACCGGTTTGCTGTTTCCAGAAACCTACCGCTTGATGGATGAACTGGAAGCACTGCTCGATCTGCGCCTGGAACGTGTGAAACCAGAACTGACCGTGGAAGCACAGGCGGAGCGCTATGGTGCGGCACTGTGGGAAAGCGCACCGGATACCTGCTGCATGTTGCGTAAAGTCGTGCCGCTGGGGACTGCGCTGCAAGGTTATGACGCCTGGATTACCGGCTTGCGCCGCGACCAACCTGGACGCGCCTGCATCCCGATCATGAGCTGGGATCACAAATACGAGAAAACCAAACTTTCGCCGTTGGCAAACTGGGACGAGAGCATGATCTGGACCTACATCCATGCGCATGAGCTGCCCTATAACGACCTGCATGATCGCGGCTATCCCAGTATTGGCTGCAATACCCCCACCTGCACGCAGCCGGTGAAAACGGGTCAGAATACTCGTGCCGGACGGTGGGTCAATCATGCCAAGAACGAATGTGGCCTGCACGTGCTTTCGATCAATCTGGATGGTGGTTGCTGATTAATCAGTGACTGCCATCTGGCAACTTGATTATCGTTCCTGAATACCGTCACAGCATTTAAAATGCCATGTGAGCAAATTCACTGCTCTGGCATGACTGCCGTAATTCTGTACATTGTGTCATCGTCCCTACAATAGATTAAAGCGAATCCGCCTGATGGCCGAGCCAGCAGGCTTTGTTGGCGTCCCAGCGCTGGCATCAGCGCGTGGTTCGTTTATCCGGGGTATCATAGAATATGAATTTATCGTAGCAGCCTACGGATTGTTTTGAAGGGACCTGGAATGACAAAAACCTACCGGACTGCGATCATTGGCACCGGTCGGTCGGTTAGTAATCACCTGATTGCTGCCCGCATGGTGCAGGATCGCGCTGAACTGGTTGCCGCTGTGGATATTGACGAGGCGCGTGTCAAAACGGTTTGCGCCGAAAATGGCATCCCGCACTGGTACACCAGCGTGAGCGAAATGCTTGCCGCCGAATCGCCTGACCTGGTGCAAATTGTGACCCCACCTGCTACCCATAAGAATCTGATTATCGAATGCCTGGAGGGTGGTGCCTGGGTTTATTGCGAAAAACCACTGTGCGCATCACTGGCGGAGTTTGACGAAATCACCCGTGCCGAAGACCGCACCGGGCGCTATCTAAGCACCGTGTTCCAGTGGCGTTTTGGCTCAGCCGCCAAACATCTCAAACAGATCATTGAAGATCAGACTTTTGGCAGGCCGTTGGTCGGCGTGTGCAATACGTTGTGGTATCGCACCGAGGATTATTATCGCGTCCCCTGGCGCGGCAAATGGGCGACGGAAATTGGCGGTCCGACGGTCACGCTGGGCATCCATCTGACGGATTTGTTCCTGTGGCTGTGGCCGGACTGGCAGGAAGTGCGCGCCATGACGGGCACCATCGAACGTAATATCGAGGTGGAGGATGTGTCAATGGCACTGGTACGCTTTGCCGGAGGCGAAATGGCGACCTTTACCAACAGCGTGCTATCCCCCCGGCAGGAGAGTTATCTCCGCATGGATTTCCAGCAGGCGACGGTAGAGGTGAACGCGCTGTACCGCTATAACAACGAAAACTGGCGCTTCAGCCAGCCCGAAGGCGTGGATGATCCGTTGGTTCGGGCCAGGTGGGAAGAATTGACCGAGGACATCCCTGGCAGACACGAAATCCAACTGCGCGAAATTCTCGATAGCATGGATCAAAACCAGCGTCCACCGGTGAGTGGCGTAGAGTCACGCCGCATTCTGGAATTTATCGCCAGCCTGTATAAGTCTGCCGCCAGCGGCCAGCCGGTGCTGCGTGGCGACATCGGCCCGAATGATCCCTACTACTACTCGATGAACGGCTCGCCTCAGGCATTAACAACCCCATGAGCATCCGCATCGCCGCCATCGGCTTGAGCCACAATCATATCTATAATCAGGTGAATGCGCTGTTGGATGCGGGGGCGGAATTCATTTCGTTTTATGGTGACGAGCCAGAGCGCTGCGCCGAATTTGCAAAACGCTACCCGCAGGCACAACAGGCCACCAGCATCGAGCAGATTCTCGAAGATAAACGCATCCAGATGGTGGTCAGTGCGGCAGTGCCGAACCAGCGCGCGCCTTTAGGCGTCCGCGTGATGCAGCACGGCAAGGATTATTCCTGCGCCAAACCGGGGTTTACCTCGCTGGAACAGCTTGAGGAAGCGCATCGCGTGCAGGCCGCGACCGGGCGCATCTACATAGTGCATTTCGGCGAACGCATCGGCAATCCGGCCACCGTTAAAGCGGGCGAGCTGGTACACAGCGGGGCGATTGGCGCTGTCGTGCAGACGGTGGGCTTTGGACCGCATCGCCTGCTCGGTCATGTCGAGCGGCCGGCCTGGACATTCGACAAGCAGTATTTCGGCGGCATTATTAACGACCTTGCCAGCCACCAGATTGACCAGTTCCTCTATTTTACTGGCAGCACAGCGGCGGAAATTGTCTCATCCCAGGTGGGTAATTTCCATTATCCGCAATTCCCCAGGATGGAAGACTATGGTGATCTGGTTGTGCGCAGCGCAAGTGCCGCTGGTTTTATCCGCGTGGACTGGCTGACGCCTAAGGGGTTGAATACCTGGGGCGATGTGCGCCTGTTCATACTCGGCACCGAAGGCTACATTGAACTTCGCAAAAACTGTGACCTCGCCGGGCGTCCGGGCAGCAATCACCTGTTTCTGGTCGATCAGCAAGGTACGCATTATCTCGATTGTGCC
>JAIOHN010000136.1 GCA_019912985.1 Anaerolineae bacterium
ATATAATATAGATATTATACTCAATAGAACTCCTTACTGAAATGCACCTTGCAACCTGCCCGTACTACCTTTGATATAATTTGAGGATGATGCCTGATGCCCAGTGGCTTATACAGACACCCACCCCAGGCCGATCCGCCCCCGGTCAGTGTCCACGTTCAAAATCTCGACTTCCAGCACATCACCTACACTCAATGATTGTCCGCGCGGAATCTGGCTGATGTGCAGTAGTCCATCCTGCTTGACGCCAATATCGACAAATGCGCCAAAATCAACGACATTGCGCACGGTGCCGTGCAGCCGCATCCCGCGCTGTAAATCCTCCATGGAAAGGACATCGCTTCGCAGCAGGGGGGCAGGGAGATCCTCGCGCGGGTCGCGTCCGGGTCGCGCCAGTTGTTCGAGGATGTCTTGCAGCGTTGGCAGGCCCACATTAAACTGCTCCGCCAGCTGCGGCAGTGGTTCATTGATTTGCTTGAGGGCTGCTTCGCGCTTCTCCGGCGGATCGTTGGGACGGACTTTCGCTTTTTTCAGCACCTTTTCCGCCACTTTATAGCTCTCCGGGTGGATAGCGCTGGCATCCAGGGGATTATTGCCGCCGCGAATACGCAGAAAGCCTGCGGCCTGTTCGAACGCTTTTGGCCCCAGCCCTGGCACCTTCTTGAGCGATTCGCGATCTTTGAATGGACCATGTTCGTCCCGGTAAGCGACGATGCGCTCGGCCAGCTTTGGGCCGATGCCGGATACATGCGTCAGCAGCCCCACCGACGCGGTATTCACGTCCACACCCACACGGTTCACGACGATCTCGACGACGCTGTCCAGCGCTTCACCCAGTGCTTTCTGATCGACATCATGCTGGTACAGCCCCACGCCAATCGCTTTGGGGTCAATCTTCACCAGCTCAGCCAGCGGGTCCAGCACACGGCGCGCGATCGACACCGCGCCGCGCAGCGTCACGTCCAGGTCAGGCAGTTCGCTGCGTGCCAGCGGACTGGCACTGTAGACACTGGCTCCAGCCTCGTTGACCATCAGGTAATGCACGTCATCCATGTTCCGTGTCAATTCCGCCGCCAACTGCTCTGTCTCACGGGACGCGGTGCCGTTGCCAATGGCGATCAACTTGACGTTGCAGCGCTCAATGAGCTTTGCCAGCGCACTCTGCGCCTCGCGCCATTGTCGCTGTGGCTGGTGGGGATAGATCGTGTCCGTCGCCAGTACTTTCCCGGTCGCGTCCACCACCGCCACTTTACAGCCGGTGCGATAGGCCGGATCGAGGCCCATTACGACCAGACCCGCCAGCGGTGGCTGGTTCAGCAGGCCGCGCAGGTTATCCGCAAACACCGTGATCGCGTGGGTTTCGGCCTCTTCTGTCAGCTTGCTGCGCACATCCCGTTCAATCGCAGGCAGCAGCAGCCGTTTAGCGGCGTCCGTGACGGCCAGCTCTAATTGAATCGCCAGTGGGGAACGTGGGTTCGGGCGAAACGCCTGCCCAATCGCCTGCTGCCAGTCGCGATCAGAAATATCAATCCGCACCTTGAGGACTTTTTCCTTCTCACCTCGATTGATTGCCAGCACCTGATAGGGCTTGATGCGGTCAATGCGATATTCAAATTCGTAGTAGGTCTCGTAGGTGCCTTTGGGATCGTCCGCGTCTTTAGTTTTCTCCGTCTGGCTCAGGCCCCACTTCAGCGCTTTGGTGCGCACCTCACCGCGCACTTCAGCACTCTCGCTAATCACTTCTGCAACGATGTCACGCGCACCTTCCAGCGCTTCTTCAATCGTTGTCACATCCTTGTTCAGGAAGGGCTTGACCATCGCTTCCAGGGACTGATTGCCGCGTTCCTGCTTCAAAATCTGCGCTGCCAGTCCTTCGAGTCCTTTTTCACGGGCGATGCTGGCACGGGTACGGCGTTTCGGCTTATAGGGTTGGTACAGGTCTTCCAGCACGGTCATGGTATCCGCCGTCTGGATCTGCTGGCGCAGTGCTGGCGTCAGCTTGCCCTGTTCCTCAATCGACTTCAGGATGGTCCCGCGCCGCTCATCGACTGTGCGCATTTTCGTCGCCATATCGAGCACATGCCGCAATTGGTCTTCATCCAGGCTGCCCGTCATCTCCTTGCGATAACGGGCTACAAAGGGCAGAGTGTTGCCCTCATCCAGCAAGTTTAATGCCGCCGCCACCTGCTGCGGGCGCAGCTTCAGTTCCTGTGCGATTTTTTGATCGTAGTTTGTCATTTTCCCTCCGTTCCAGGACGATTGTAGGTGGCATCGCTTCAAAATACTATCCCTCGTATCAGTGAACGAATACCGTTATAATGAGCCATTATGAACTTTAATGAACCAATATTGTGTCAAGTACTGACACTCACTTGCCATTGTGCTACAATAATCACGATGATCATTGTTGTAAATGAGGAGGCGTTTTCTGGACTCGTTAGATGTTGCCCGTTATATCGTCAATGTGGTGGAGGACAAGAAGGCTGAGAACATCGTCCTGCTCGATTTGCGTCCGGATGTCGTCATCGCAGATTTCTTTGTCATCTGCACCGGCAACAGCGACCGCCAACTGCGCGCGCTGTCGGACTATGTTCGTGAAGCCATGAAAGAAGAATATGAGCGGCTTCCGTTCGCAACCGAGGGTACACCCGAAAGTGGTTGGCTGCTGATGGATTATGGAGATGTGATTGTGCATCTCTTTATGGAGGAAAAGCGCCGCTACTACGATCTCGAGGGACTGTGGCGCAGCGCTAATATCCTCGTGAGCATTCAATAAAACCAAAGGCGCTCAGCGGATTGAGCGCCTTTGCTGAAGTCTAAATCTGTGTAAGTAGGGCCGAAGGCTTCTTCGCCGGAAACCTACTCAAAAATCCACTTGTCGGTATCGCGAGACCAGCCAAGCAGCTCGCTCTCGTCAAACCACAACGCAAGCTCACGCTGCGCCGATTCCACGCCATCAGAACCATGAACCAGATTGCGCCCCACTTCCAGCGCGAAATCACCGCGAATGGTCCCCGCGTCGGATTCAGCTGGCTTGGTGGAGCCGATGGTCTTGCGAGCAGCGGCCACCGCGTTACTGCCTTCCAAAGCCATCACCACGACCGGTGATGACGTAATATAACTCACCAGGCCCTCGAAAAACGGCTTGCCTTCATGCTCAGCATAATGTTTTTTCGCCAGCGCTTCAGGGACCTGCATCAACTTCATGCCTGCAATACGCAGGCCGCGCGATTCAAACCGCTTCAGAATTTCTCCTGTCAGGCCGCGCTGAACAGCGTCCGGCTTGATGATAATCAGTGTACGTTCCAAGTTGCTCTATCCTTTGTGTTTGTATAGGATGCGACAGACAAGACGGGCCTTGTGCGGACCCGTCTGTTTGTGGCGATTATAACTGATTGAGCGCTTTGCGATAAGTGTCCAGTGCGCTTTGCAGTTTGCCCTGGCGCATGTAACCATCCCCCAGGACACGATACACCGCCGGGTTATCATCGTGTTCGTCAATCAGCTTCGTGAGATCACTCACGACGGCATCCAGCGCCTTGTTCGCGCGAATGATACTCTCATATTCGATCAAGCCGCCGTCCAGGTTGTTCTCGTTGATCTGCTTCCGCGCTTGCGCCAATGTCGCTTCCACGTCGATCGCTGCGGTCACGGGAACAGGTGCGGGAGAAGCTACTTCAGGAGCAGGGGCAGGCGTTTCCACGGTGGCTGCGATTTCTGGTGCTGGCGTTGCTTCTGCCTGCTCTTCCTCAACAGTTTCCCGCAGCCAGTCGGGAATATCTCCCGAATCAATGGAAACATCTGCGTCTTGCAGCCATTCGGGAACATCAGTGCCGGTGGGTGCAGCGCCAGTTTCAGACACGGTAACTTCAGCGCTTAGCCAGTCTGGAACCTCGGCGGGTTCGACTTCTGCTTCCTCAAGATTGAGCCAATCCGGGACCGCCGGTTCCAGTTCACCCGCTTCCAACTCCGTTTCGGGTTCCAGATCCACTTCTTGTAATTCGTCGTTCTGACTGCCTGTTTGTCGCTCGACCTGCGCAATGCGCTCCGGGTCATTTACATTTTGCCGGTACCAATCCGGGATGACATCCGGGTCAGTTTCGGTTTCCTCATCAAAAGCGACCACCCACGGGTCATCCGTGTCAATATCGAGCATCGCCGCTGGTGCAACTTCAGCCGCTCCTTCCGTATCCGGATCTTCTTCCTGGCTTTCGCTTAAGTCTTCAGTGGCGAAAATATCCTCAAGCTCTGGCATGACATCCGTGTCTTCGCGCAGCCAATCTGGCAAATCTGGAATAT
>JAIOHN010000137.1 GCA_019912985.1 Anaerolineae bacterium
GTAGTAATGTTGGGGATGCCGGTGGAACGATACGCCGTGGCGAGATCGCCCCAGGGGATCGGCATGGCGGCATGAACGCCATTGGCGAAGCGGATAGGTTTCACGCCCACACCCAACGGATAGCGAACGAGTTTTCCCGCCCGCCGGATACGTCCGCCCGCCGCCGCCAGTTCGATGCCGGATTGCGCCGTCCCCACACTCATGCGTGTCAGGCCGTGGATGGCAACCTCAAGCTGATCGGCCTCCGGTAACTGCTGCGCGACATGCAGCGCCAGACAATCACTCGGCACGACATCAAAGCCCACGCCGGAAATCAGCGCGATTCCCTGGCGGCGGGCCGCCTCGTCAAAGGTGAAGGTGCGTTCGAAAACCGGGTATTCGCCGGTGATGTCGAGGTAATTGACCCCGGCCAGTGTGCAGGCTTTGAGCATGGGATCGCTGGTGTGGATGAAAGGCCCGGCGGCATTCAAGACCAGCTGCACACCGCCCAGGATGCGCGTGACTTCGGTGAGGTGATCGAGGCTGAAAGCCCGGTAGGGGAGGCCAAGACGATGCGCCAGCGCGGCCAGTTTAGCCTCGGAGCGCCCGGCCAGCAGGGGACGGTATCCGCGTTTGACAGCTTCCTCAGCAATCAACTGGCCGCTGAAGCCGTAAGCGCCATAAATCAGCCAGTCCACGCTTCCGTTTCCTCATGTTTTGCTTCTCGCATAGGCAAGATGGCGCTGTACCAGATCGCCGCACCCAGCATGAACACCGCCAGTAAACACCACAGCAGCGCCCAAACCGCTGGCGGCACCAGCGGTGCAATCTCGTAGGTAAAGGCGGCGGCGTCATTGCGAACGCCGTTCTCGCCAATGCTGCTGTTGCCGATCAGAAACAGCAGATCGAGCACCGCGTTAAGACCCGTGAGCAGCGACAGGACATCCAGCACCAGGATGCTGGCCCACGGGGTGCTGCGCAGCCCCAGGAAAACCAGCGCCACGCCGGTGAGCGCGCCGATAATTAGCGCGATCCCCTGCGCCCCCAGGAAGAGCGACACCAGAATCAGAAATGTACCCAATGCCAGCGAAATCTTACGCGGGAACGGCACCGAATTGACCAGATAGAACAGCAGCGCGCCAAAGAATGCCGCGCCCAGATAGCCCGCTGGCAGGATCAGCGCCCGTGCGCCGCCGCGCGTGGTGGCGACACCGCCGCCGTTGCTGAACACCTCAAAGCCGATCACCTGACCGCCCGTGAAGACCGCCATCAGGCTGTGCCCCGCCTCGTGAACAAATGTCACGAACAGCCGGAAGGGATAGAGCAGAATGTCAAAGAGAGGGATGTTCCACAGGATGAAGACAATTCCCGCCGCCACCAGCGCCATGAACAGCGCCTGGCCGCGATACGTCAATTTCATGGATGTATGACCCCGATGTACACTCAAACGACTTTTATTATACATGACGAATCAGGCCAGAATCAGCCCAATAAGCGCCCCGGCCAGGATGAGCCAGGTAGTATTGACCTTAAAGCGGATGAGTGCAATTAACGCACCCACGGCGATCACAATCGCCAGTGGGCTGATGCCGCTGCCATCCGGTGTGCGGATCGCGGCTTCGGCCAGGTCCAGAAGCGTGACGAGAATGGCCGCGACCACTGCCGCATTGACGCCAGAGAGAAACGCGCCCATCCAGCGGCTGTTGCGCATCCGTGGGATAAGCGGTGCGGTCAGGATGACGAACACAAACGAGGGCAGGAAAATGCCCAGTGTCGCCACGACCGCCCCCGGAAATCCCGCCACGATATACCCCACAGCGGTCGAAGTCGTCAGCACCGGGCCGGGCGTTGTCTGGCCGAGTGCCAGCGCGTCGAGCAGCTGCTGCGGCGTCAGCCAGCCGAAGGTGCTCACCAGATCCTGCTGGATGTAGGCGATCAACAGGTAGCCGCTGCCGAACAACACCGCGCCAATGCGCAGAAAGTAGAGGAAAATTTCGCCCAACGCGGGCGTGTACTTGGCGGCTTCCGGCGTGACTTGCAGCAGCGGCAGCAGTCCTGGCAGCACCCACAGCGACAGCATCCCCGGCGCGAGTGTTTTATACAGCGCGTACAGCACGCCAGCGATCAGCATCACGACCACTTCCGGCAGCGCCAGCAGCACAATCGCCGCGATCGACAACAGGAAAACCACCCACAAATCCACGCCCTTGAGCGCGCTGCGCAGCAGCCGCCAGCCTGCATTGGCGATGATCGCCACCACCACCGGCTTGATGCCCCAGAAGACCGCCTGCGCCTGTGGCAGACTGCCGGTGTTCACATAAATGATCGACAGCACCAGCGTCAGCAGGAAGGCCGGGATGATGAAACAGGCCCCGGTCACCAGCGCGCCGGGAATGCCGCGCACGGTATAGCCGATGTGGATCATGACTTCGGTCGAGTTGGGGCCAGGGATGAGGTTGGTCGCGGCAATCAGATCTAGGTAATGTTCGCGCGTCAGCCACTTGCGCCGGTTCACCACTTCATCTTCCGCCAGCGCGATATGCGCCACCGGCCCGCCAAACGCCGTCAGGCTGAGGCGGATAAACAGGCGGATCAATTCACCATACGAGACAACTTGATCGGACATCAGCAGCCTTTATAGCCGGATCAACAGGAACATCTAGAGCATACCTGATCTGGCGAGCTTTGCCTTTAAAGTTCCTGTGTCCTATGTTTGGTTCGAGAGGGAGGTCGTAAGCATCTGTTAAATTTATTGCGATTTTAGCAATTACCAGTTTCTTTAATAGATTTATTGTAGTTGTCAATCCATCGAATCTAAATCCGTCCACCAATCAACATCACCATCGTATGATGGATGATCTGTAATTCTCCTTATTTGGGCAGTACTTAAGTCGATTACGTAAATATCTTGGTTTCCATCTTGAATTGATGTATAGGCAATGGCAGTGCCATCCGGTGACCAAGTTGGTGAATAGTCGATAAATTCGTTGTCAGTCACTTGTTGTATTTCTCCCGAAGTAACATCAACAGTATAGATATCTTCCATTGAATTGCGAATGGAATAGAATACAAGCGATTCGCCATCAGGTGACCATTCAGCGCCGTACTCTATAAACGAATTTGTTGTTACTCGAGTAGTTTGACGATCTGGATCATTCAAATCAAGCAGGTAGATATCTGAATTGTTGTTTTCTACAACAGTAAATACAATGCTTTCGCCATCAGGTGACCAACTAGGACAAGCCGCATCCAAGTTGTCGTCAGTGATTTGGGTAATATTTCGACCATCCCGATCCATAATATATATGCTTGAAACATTGTTTTCTACAACAGTAAACGCAATGCTTTCGCCATCAGGTGACCAACTAGGACAAAACACATCCAAGTTGTTGTCAGTAATTTGGGTAATATTTCGACCATCCCGATCCATAGTGTAAAGTTCATTTCTACCCGATTGGTCAGACACAAAAGCGATAAAGTTGCCATCTGGAGACCAATCTGGATTGAAGTCAGCATTGTTGTTGTTCGTTAGTTGTTGTACATCGTTTCCTGTTACTGCCATCGAATATATCTCTAGGTCACCATCTCGCTCTGAAACAAAAACAAACCGCCCTTCACCTGATCTATCTTCTTGTGACTCAGAGTATGTTGCTTTCATTTGTGGAAAAACCAGAAAAACAATAAGAACTAAGAGCTTATTGAAATAAAACATGCTTACATCCCTAGCTATTCCGACCCCTCTGGATAAGTAGTATTCAAAACAAATTTCCGGTATCAATACGATTTACATACGCTACCGGAACTAGTTCAGCAACTTTTCATACTATTGGCTTAAGTTATTCCTTGAAGCTGTCGTGGTTGAAATCTGAATGAACCTTTCACTTCCTAAGCTTAGCTCAGTTCAAATTTCTATGGACCAATTTGCTTAGCCCTTGCGCGCATAGAGGATAATGCCGCTGTTATGCAGCACCCCCACCCGCACCAGCGTCTCATCGACAACACGCAGGGTGCGTAGCAGCGGCAGGGCAGCCCAATCCGGCAGGCGCACCTGATGCGTGATGTAACCCGTAACTGCCGGGGAGTTGATATACTGCTCAATCGTAAACTGCTCGCGGATAAGCTGGAGCCAGTCGAATTCGCGTCCCGCTCCCTCAAATGGTGACAATCCCTCAGCCTCGATGCTGGCTTTGATGCGTGAGGGCGCGCGGGTGCCAAAGCGCAGCAGCCCGCGAATTTTCTCGCCATAGGAGACATGAGTCGGCAGCAAAAACATCAACCCGCTGGCGACCAGCGCCGTCGAGAGCGATTCCTCACCATGCGAATCCGAGACCCACAGCAGGCCGCTGGGCTTCAGCGCCTTATGCATCTCCGCGATCACGTGATCCATGCGCATCAGGTGATGCAGCGTGCCTTTTACGGCGATCACGTCGTAACGCGCGGCGGGCAGTTCAATCGTGTTGAGGTCAGCAGTGGCATAAGTCACACTGCCCCTGAGCGATTCCCCAAGCGACTCGGCATAACGCCGCGCAACTTCTAGCGCACGCTCGCTGATGTCCATGCCGGTGGCCTGTGCGCCGCGTTGAGCCATTGCCAGCGTCAGCCAGCCGGAACCGCAGCCCAGTTCCAGCGTGCGCATCCCCGGCTGAATATGATCGAGAAATATGTTGATGTCACGCTTGTGATAGATGATGTTGTGGCGCAGATTCTGATGCTGTCGCCAGTCCGGCGGCACGCTTTGCGCGCTGCGTTCGGCATCCGCCCCCCACAGATCAGCTTCCCCGGCCAGCTTCTGCTCATAAGTCGGTTCGCTCACGGCATGACCTCCGGCTGCGCACGTTCGCGGCGGGTGGGCAGTTGCAGCGGCGTCGTATTTTCGGGGATGCGACCCTGCGAATCAGCATAAAAATCATACATCGGGGCCATATCCGCCTGCATGTCCCCCGTCACCTCGATAACCGGTCCAAAGCGCACCACTTTTCTGCCATAGTGGATGCTGCTCAGCGCCAGTGGAACCTTAGCCTTCTGCGCCAGAAAGTAAAATCCTGGCTTGAGGCTCTCCGCCCGGCCTCGCGTGCCTTCCGGTGCGATCACCAGCACCATATGCTCGCGCGATTGAAACGCCTGCACACTCGATTTCAGCGCGCGGTGGCTCGAACTGCGGTCAATCGGAACCCCGCCGGTCAGCCGCATCAACCAACCCAGCGGCGGCTTGAACAGGCTGTCTTTGCCCATCCAGTTGATCTGTAAGCGCAGTGAAAGCGCCGTCAGCACCACGATCAACCCATCCATATTGGCGGTATGTGGGTAGGCGACGATAATGTACTTCGGCAAATCAGGCAGGCTGCCTTCGTGACCCCAACCGATAAGGCGCAGAATCACGCGTGACAGGGCCACCAGGAAAGGATGAACATGAGATGATGAGGATTGCATACGATACTATAGCTCTCGGATAATTTTTGCAGGATTGCCAGCAGCGACAACACCCGGCGGCAGCGACCGTGTGACCACACTCCCCGCGCCGATCACGCTGCCCGCGCCAATCGTCACGCCTTTTAACACCAGGCTGTGCATCCCGATGAACACGTCATCTTCGATGATAACCGGCGCGTTTGCGCCAGGGGCCGTGCGGCGGGTCGTGAGCGCCAGCGGGTGGAAGTCCGTATCCGTGATGGTGCTGTCCGCGCCCACAATGACACGACTGCCGATGCGCACCGACAGCGCTGCCACGATGCTGCCGCCGGTCATGCCAAAATCATCACCAATCATCAGCGACGACTCAGCTTCACGCGTGCTCAGAATAACCGCGTGACTCGGCCCCAGCGGATTGCTGCGCACCGTCGAGCGCAGTTCCAGCCGCGCCCCGATGTGCAGTCGGCTGCGGCGGTGCTTCTGGATAATCGGCAGGCCGTACAGCCGCCAGTCCGCGCCCCAATCCACACCCGCCAGCGCGAACTGCATCCGCGCCAGCGGCAGCAGCAGCAGGCGCTCCAGTTCATTACGCGCTTTCCAGGGCATCTCGAAGGCCAGCCGTATAACGGCAGGCGAAAACAGCGACTCAGGTGTATCGGTCATGCCGAAAGCATAGCGCAAAGCGTAGCGAATGAATAGGTCGCGCCCGGTTGACGCGGCATGACTTCCTGCATACGATTCAGGTAAAAGATGTCCTGGCAAGGCCGGAAAGGTCACGCCATACTGTGTCCAGATTTTGGATACAAGGAGCACAATCCATGTTGAACGGCATTCGACAGACCTCATGGTGGGTAATCGGGCTGTTTTACATCGCACACATCGCCCTCGCCCTGTTCATCAATTTCGTCATCTTCCCCAGCGGACTCACCGACCCCATCCAGCGGGCGACCGGCGGCCTCATCAACGCCACCCTGCTGGCGAATTTCATCAACCTCGCCCTCATCGTCTTTGGCATCCTGGTGATTCTGGGCAAGCAGCGTGCGCGTGATCTGGGCCTGATCTGGCGGCATCTCCCCGGCGCGCTGCTGCTGACGTTGCTCATCTGGTTGGTGGCACAGGCGGTATTGGTGCTGCTGGCATTGGCGCAGGGTCAGCCGCTGGCGCTGCATCCCAACTGGAACCAGCGCGGCACAACGATTGTGCTTGGCGTGTTGATCGGGCAGGTATTCGGCAATGCGCTCTATGAGGAAATTAGTTTTCGCGGCTTTTTGCTGCCGCAGCTCTACTTCAAAATCAACGCCCGCCCGCGATTACTCATCGCCCTGTTGATTTCGCAGGCGCTGTTCGCGCTCATGCATATCCCCAACCGCTTAGCCTTCGGCGCGACCCTGGCCGAAGCCGTCAGTAACCTGCCCATGCTGCTGCTGTTGGGCATCCTGTTCGCGCTGTTTTATCTGGTCACCGGCAGCATTTTCCTGAGCATCGGCGTCCATGCGTTGGGGAACGCCGCCACACCACTGTTCGCCAGCGGTGCTGATCCATCGTTGATTACCTACCTGGTGGCGCTGGTCGTCCTGCTAATTCTGGTTGCCCGCCAGCGTTTGACTGCCCGGCGACCCGCGGCGATGGCCGCAGCACATTAGCTTTCACCGGGTCAGGATGGGCTTTAAGAGCCATATACGTTATGATCCTTTCTTGCACTGTCCACATTGACAAGGATCAATACTGAATGGCTTACGACCTCGCAGACATCAAAATGTATATTGAAGGCTGCCACATGATGCGCAACGGCACGCTGGAACGCCTCGATGATTCCGATCTCCAATTTTCGCCAGGCGGGGATAATCTCACGCTCGGCGAGTTGTTCAAGCAGGTGGGAGAGCTTCAGCATTCTTACATGCAATCGCTGATTACACTCAAGCAGGACTGGGCTTATCGCAATGACGAACCAGGGTTGGCATCCAGTCTCGCCCAGTTGCAGCAGTGGTTTGGGCAGATGGATGAGGAAATGCAATCCGTCGTGAATGGGCTTGATGAGGGCGACTTGCAGAAAATGGTTGACCGTACCAATGGGTCAATCCGCCCGATTATTAGCCAGCTCGATATTTACACGCAGGTGATGTTGATTTTCTTTGGCAAAATCGTGATCTATTTCCGAGCAATGCAAAAACCACTCCCACCATCCATCGCGGAGTATATCGGCTAGCGGATGATGCCCATCTGAGGGGTTAACTCACCAGCTGCTCAAATGCCTCGACCGCCTGCGTCAGCCCATCCTCCTGCTGGATACGCGCGCCCACCTGCTCCGCCCGTTCGCGGATGGCGGCATTGGTGGTCGCCACATGAATCGCATAAGCCAGGTTATCGGCGCTGAGCTGCTTACGTGGGATCGGCTGCGGCCCTGCGCCCACCTGCTGAATGCACCACGCCCAGAAGGGTTGATCCACACCATAAGGCACCGTCACGGCTGGCACCCCTGCGCGCAGCCCATAACCGGTGACACCCGCGCCGCCGTGATGGACAATCGCCGCCATTTGCGGAAACAGCCATTCATGCGGCACGAAGTTGGTCTGGAAAATCGTCGGCGGCAGATCATCGCGCACGCTGAGGCTGCCGCGCCCGGTCAGCAGCACCCCACGCTGGCCCGACTTGCGCAGCGCCGTGATGACCATCTCCGTCAGCGCGTCCTGGTCAGGGTCGTCAATACTGCCGAAGCCGACATAAACCGGCGCGGAACCCTCCGCCAGGAATGCCGCCAGATCATCCGGTGGTTGCCATTGATTGCCCGTCTGTTCGAGAAACCAGTAGCCGGTGACGATGGCCCGTGACGGCCAGTTGGCCGGTTTGGGCAGCAGCGAAGGGCTGTAACCATAGAGATAGGGGATGCCTTCGCGGTCCAGCGCCGCCTGTGGGATGTCCAGCGGCATCGGCGGCAGACCGAGTGCGCTGCGGCGGGCATCGTTGAAGGCCGAGCGGAACAGATACCACGAGCCGCGAAACACCATTCCATAACTCACGCGGTTGTAAGCCGGGCGCAGCCAGCCAAGCAATTCCGGCAGCGGCGGCATAAACGGCATTTGGAAGCGCGTCGTTGGGTGCAGCGGCAGGTAAGAGCCGTGAATCGATGGCACGCGCAGTTTTTCCGCCACCGAATAACCGGAGTAGAACCCCAGGCCGGAGAAGATAATCACATCACTGCCCTGCGCCGCCTGCCAGCAGTCGCTGATTGACTGCCGGATCAGATCGCGCAGGAAGTTGTTGAGGTGTCGCAGAAACAGCAGCGGATTGCTGCCGGTGTTGACCTGGGCATTGGGCATCTCGCCCAGGTCGTGAATCCCGGCGGAGACCGGGTAAAAATCCAGCCCCTGCGCCTCCACCATCCCTCGATACGCAGCCTGCGTGGCGATCACCACCTGATGTCCGGCCCGGTGGAGCGCACTCCCCAGGGCCACATAAGGCTGAACATCACCGCGTGTGCCGACAGCGATAATCGTGATGTGCCGGGTTCCAATCGTCATGAGTCGCGTAAAGAGCCTATTGTCTCACAGGCCGGACAGGTGCCGTCCGGGCGGATAATGGCATAACCGCCCTGCGGGTCATCTTCCGTGTAAACATCAAAGTCCACATTCCAGACAATAATCAGCGCCACGCGGACACTGCTCATCTGCGCCGCAATCGTAATCGCGTCGCGCAGCCATTCGGCCTGTTCCGCCACACTGGTATTCTGCGCCCAGGCAAAGCTCGAAGGCAGCGGCCCATAGCCATCCGGCGAGAGATAGCCCATCTCAGAGAAGCACAGCGGCACATCCGTCTGACGGAAGGGGAAGGCCGCGCGCTGAATCATCAGCGGCAGGTAGCGCGTGGGATAATCCGGCTGGCGTGGATCGCCGCCTTGCAGGTTGGGCGGGATAATCCCCTCGTTGTAATGCACGCCGATGCAGTCGGCAAAATCCGCCGCACCCGCGTTCGCCATTCCCTGGTAATAACGGTCATCATTCCAGACTTTATCCAGGCCAAACGCGCCTTCCGCGCCGGTTGGTGCCGGAGCGCCGGTCACCACCATCACATTCGGGTCCGCCGCTTTGATGGCGGTGTACGCCTGACTGAGCAAATCGACATAGGAACGCGGGTCGATCTGCCCTTCCGGCCATTCACGGTCGAGATTTTGCTCGTTCCACACCTGGATCGCGTCCGGTTGCAGCGTCGCCACCTGACCTACAAACGCCGCATACTGCGGGAAGTAATCTTCCGCGCCGGTCTGCGCCAGTTCGTTCTTGTCCCCCTTGATGCTCAGAAAGACCTTGAAGCCGTTGGCATGGGCGAAATTGATACGATCAAATGCCACATCAAACAGCGACGGTTCATTAAGCACAAACGGCACCTGCCATTTCATCCAGGTCATGCCCGCGCTTTGCATCGCTTCGACAGTGGTTTCGTTAAAGGTGGTCACATGCCCGCCCACCGGCAGCGGCAGTTCATTGACCGGGTTTGGCGGTGGGACAATCGTCGCGGTCGGTGGTGGAACCGTGGCCGTCGGCGGTGTCTGGACTTCCGGCGTTGCCGTGGCAATCACCGCAGGCGCGGCAGATGTGGGTCGCTCAGTATTATTGACCAGCCGCAGCGGCGTGACGGTATAAAACAGGCTCTCGCCAGATTCAAGCACCACCCGCAAACGCAGTTGATAGAGGCCATCGGGAAAGGTGGACGTATCCCATTCGCCCAGGACGCCCTCGGTCACGGCGTCGCGCCGGGGCAGGCTGACCGGGGTCCAGAAGACAGTCTCGCCTTCTGCTGCATAGGGCGCGGCTTCCAGAAAGTAATTGCGCAGCCCTGTGACGTTGACAGTGCCGGTCACGGCGACAGTGCCGGAGAGATCATACACCGCAGGCGGCCAGAGGATGACAGGCTCATTCTCCTGCGCCAGCAGCGGCGTGACTATCGTCAGCAATAAAACAGCAATGATCAAAAATTTGCTCATTCCAACTCCCATCGACCGGCTGGTCATGCGTGCTGAAATTACGGGTTGAGTATAACACTTCTCCAGGAGGGGATAAAAATGCCGGGGCGCAGCGATCACACCCCGGCAGGATCAACTTAGCACGAACCCTTGCGCAGACGATACTCGACCGCGCCAAAGTTGTTGGCATCATTGGTTTCGACCACCTGATTCAGCGAGTCCACCACCACCGTAATGCGGTGCTGCTCGGCGAAGAAGGTATCGACAGTGATCGGAATATTCGAGGTAAACGACTGGCCGGGACTCAACACCGGGAAGCCGCCGATCGTCGTTTCGGTGATCGTGCCGCTGCCGATGTGAATATCCTGGATCGAAATCGTGCCACTGGAATTGCTGGAGGTGCTGCCCACATTCTGTATCGTGACATTGACGTTAAATGTCTGGTTGCAGAATTGGTCAGACCCCGACAGGGTGATGCTGGTGATAATCAGATCAGCCTGCGAGATTGGCGTTGGAGTGAAGGTCGGCGTGGCGGTCGGCGGTGG
>JAIOHN010000138.1 GCA_019912985.1 Anaerolineae bacterium
ATGTGCGTCTTGAAATGACGATGGGAGCGGAATAAACGAAAATTACTTGTCCCCAGTGCCTGACTCGCAAGCCGAATATTTTCCAGCACGGTCAAGCTGGGGAATATGTTGGTAATTTGAAAAGAGCGCCCGATTCCTAAATGCGCTGTGCGATGCAGCGGCAGATTCGTAATATCCTGGCCTTTGAAAAAGACCTGGCCGCTGGTTGGCTTGATATTGCCGCTGAGGAGGTTAAAGAATGTCGTCTTTCCTGCACCATTCGGGCCGATGATCGAATGCATCGTCCCCTGCTTTACCTGGATGCTGACGCCACCTACGGCCACCAGCGCACCGAATTCACGGCGCAAATTGTGCGTTTCAAGAATAATCTGATTGGTTGACATACCAAAACATTTCTTTAGAGAAAATCAGGCATGGACCCATGCCCATGCCTGCGATCTAGATTGTGATTATTCAGCTTCCGTACCGCTCAGGCTGCCGATGGGCAGATCGCCACAGCGATCTTGCAAGTCTTCTGGCAGCAGACAGGGAACATCAGGCCGATTGGTTGCGACCAGTTCAAAGAACTTGAAGTCAGGATCATCCACATTCAGCAGGGTAGCGATGTACATATCCTGCATGGCGACGTGATCCTCAGGACGAATGTAGATTGTGCCTTTCGGTCCTTCAAATTCCATGCCTTCCATCGCTGCGATCAGCGCGTCGGCACTGGTATCGCCGCCGGTCGCTTTGAGTGCTTCAACGATCATGATGGCGGCGTTCATGGCATCCGCGTCAAACAGGTCGGGCGGCGTATCAAAACGTGTTGTGGTCTGTTCGACCAGCCAGTCATTGATCTCGTTATCAGGCAAGGTGTAATGATAGAGAATACCGCTGGTGCTGCCAATCGCATTGGCGAAAAAGGCTGGCATCACCACGTTGTCAACAAAGGCAGCCGCAATCGGGATTTCATCAGTGACACCGGAGTCAATCGCTGCCTGAAGCAGGGGGACAAAACCGCCGCCGGCCCAGGTGACGATGAGCGCCTCTGCGCCGTTATCGACAGCATCTAACACGCTGTCCATGTAGGGCGTGAAGTCAGTCGTATCGGCTGGTGCAAAAATATCATCGCTCACGAAGTTGCCACCATAGAGTGTACAGGCATCACGGAACGCGGTCGCACTGCCCTGACCAAACGCATAATCAGGCGCAATCTGTACCAGATTGGTGTATTGGGTGGTGAGATACTGGCAAATGTTCACAGCGTCCTGATAGTTGTTGCGGCTGGTGCGGAAAGTGTATTCATTGAAGCTGACACCGGTAATATCATTGGCGGCTGCGGGCGCGGCGATCAAGACAGTTTCGTTCTCGCGTGCCAGCTCCTGTAACGTAGCGGTCGCAGCTGAACTCACGCTGCCTACCAGAATATCAACGCCTTCACCTTCGATCAGTTCGCGGCCCACTGTTGCGGATTGCTGCGGGTCACTCTGATCGTCGCGGATGATGACTTCGATCTGGCAATTATCCAACGTGTAAACACCATCTTCTCCGGCAGCGCCTGTGGCATATTCCATGCCAAGTGGGAAGGCACGCAGCACATGCGCGCCGTAGATCGCCAGTGCGCCCGTTTCATCCGTAATGAGGCCCACTTTGATCGGCTCATCGCAGGTAACCGACGCATCATCTTGCGCAGTTACCGTGCTGCCAGCAATCACCAGTGCCAGAATCAGCAGTCCTAAAATCATTTTTGTTGGGTATTTCATGCTCTATCCTCCATAAACAGATTCTATTCTCGCGGTGCCAGCACTGTGGCCTCGCCATCAACGACAATTTTGCCATCTTGATTGGTGCAAATGGTGCGCAGGGTGATAATGCCCTTATCTTCGCGTATGTTGGTCACCTCCACAGATGCAGTGATCGTATCGCCAATAAAAACGGGCGCTTTGAAGCGAAGCTCCTGGCCCATATATATGGAACCGACGCCCGGTAGTTCATTACCCAGTACTGCCGAAATCAGGCTGGCAGTCAACATGCCATGTGCGACACGGCGGCCAAAGACCGATTTGGCAGCGGCCTCGTCATCCAGGTGAACCGAGTTAGTATCACCGGAGACCTCGGCAAACTGCCGGATGTCTTTGTCCTCAATCGTCTTGGTACGGCTGGCACGGTCGCCAATTTTTGGTAAAAGCACAATTACTCCCCGTCATTCTGTGACTTTGACCAGCTCGCGCTTGAGGATTTTCCCCGCGCCGGAGATGGGCAGTGAGTCCATAAATACTATTGATTTTGGCACTTTGTAACCCGCTAAGTGGTGATGCATGTGCTGCATTAACTCGTCTGAGGTGGTGTCTGCATCTGATTTAAGCACGACAAAAGCTTTGCCCACCTCGCCCCATTTTTCGTCTGATACGCCGACAACTGCGCACATCTCCACTGCTGGGTGCTGATAGAGCACATGCTCAATTTCCGCCGGATAAATGTTCTCGCCACCGCTGATAAACAGGTCTTTTTTACGATCAACAATCGTGAAATAAGTGTGTTCATCCATGGTTGCCAGGTCGCCTGTGTGGAACCAGCCGTCACTATCAACTGCCTCAGCGCTGGCTTCAGGGTTGTTGAAATATCCCGAGCACATCGACGGGCCGCGCAGCACCAGTTCACCCACTTCGCCCGGCTCGACAGGTTGATTTTGCTCATCCACGATGCGGGCATCTACAAAGAAGTTGGGCCTGCCGATGCTGCCCGCCTTGCGGATGGCATCCTCTACCGCCAGTGCGAACACGCCCGGGCCGAATTCTGACATGCCAAAACCTTGCTTGAACTGGATGCCTTTTTGTTCCTCGAATGCTTTCACCAGCGAAACCGGCAGGGGTGCGCCACCACTGGTACAGAAGCGTAAGGTACTTAAATCCGCCTCATCCCAATTGGGTGCGTTCATCATCATCTGGTACATGGTCGGCACACCGGCAAAGGCTGTCGCCGCATATTCGTCGATCAGGTTGAGCACCTGCTCAGGGTCAAAGCGGCGTGTGAGCACGACTGTGCCGCCCAAAATAAGCAGGGGAGTCGTATAAACCAGCAGGCCGCCGGTATGAAACAGCGGAAAAACATTTACGGTAATATCGCCGTGGCGCAGGTCATGGATAATCGTATTCAGCGTATTCCACGCGATCATGCGATGGCTGATCTGGGCTGCTTTGGGAATGCCAGTGGTGCCGCCAGTAAAGATGAGACAGGCGATGTCTTCTTCAGTTACATCTTCGGTAGTGACCGGAATTAGCACGGAATCGCTAATGGTCTTCTCGAAGTAGCGGCTGTTGCGGATACCTTTGCCTTCAATATGGAGTACATGCTCGATGACATCCGTTTGATCGATAATCGACTGCACGGTATCCGTAAATTCCTCAGAGTAGATCAACACCTTGGGGGTCGTGGTTTCGATCAGTGCAAGCTGCTCACGCCAGTGCAAGCGCCAGTTCAAACCCGTCAAAATCGCACCCAGCTTGCCGCAGGCGAAGAACGTGTCGAGATATTCGACGCCGTTGTAAGCTAATACGGCCACGCGGTCACCTTTGCGCACGCCCGCGCCATCTCGCAGCCAGTTCGCCAGACGATTGGCCCGGTTATTCAGCTCACTGTAAGTGAAGACGCGGTGCGGTGTTTTGCCTGCATCCACCAGCGCGATTTGATCAGGGCTGTAAATCGCTCTGCGCCCAAGAATGTCGCCTACATACATTAATATGCCTCGATGTGTTTATGGAAAATGGCGTTAAATTCATCCGGTTTCTCCAGATAAGGCGAGTGACCGGCATCGGCAATGACGTTTTCGCTATATTTCCCGCCGTGAGCCACATACTGTTCCAGCACTGCACGTGTCTGGCCGATCATCGGCTGTGGCGGGAATACATCCATTCCCGGCCAACCCGGTACGGCTCCCGCTGCGCCCAGTGTACCAAGCTCAAAAAATGAGCTATCACTGACGATTTGATCGTCGCTGCCGTGTATCCAGCAGACAACGGGCTTGCTCGAAATCTGATACAGCGCAGAAACATCGCCTGTGTACTTGGGCGCAATCGCATTATTCGGCCCATAGCTGCCAGGCGCAGCGCCCGGCCAGTTATCGGAGGTCACCGAGTCGCCAGCATAATCGTGTTCGCCGATATGGATGGATAGCATTGACGAGAGCAGTTCCTCTTCACGCGGTGACTTGAATGGTGGTTTCCAGTAAAACAAATTCATCACATTGCGCGGGGAGGACTGGTGATCGCTGCTGCGGTCGCCTTCTGCAATGAGTTTGACAAATTCCGGGCTGACGATGCCTGCCCCTGAACCCGCAAAATCTTCAAAACAGGGCGCACCATCCAATCCTTTAGTGCCACCAAAGCCATAGGGTGAACCGGGCGCGATCATCGTCACGGAGCGAATGCGCTGTGGGTAATCAATCATCAAGCGCCAGATCACCGAACCACCAAGCGAGTGACCAACCACATGCGCTTTATCGATGTCGAGATGATCGAGAAGGGCGGCTACATCATCTGAAAGATCGCCTAAGCCGCGTGTGGCATCAATCTTTTTCTCAGGGTCTGCGCCGCCATAGCCACGATTATCCGGTGCAATACCGCGATAGCCATCCGGCAGCGCCACCATCGTTTCTTCCCAA
>JAIOHN010000139.1 GCA_019912985.1 Anaerolineae bacterium
CATCAGCGGCATAATCGTCGTCATGGATTGCGACATTGCCTGAGCCTGATTCGGTTTTCCATCATCGCTGGGGGGAGTAGTCGGTACCGTCAGCTTGGATTGAAGGCAGGTAGTCACCAACACCAGGGCCGGCAGCGCCAACGCCCAGGTCGGATTAGCTGTAGGGGGCTTGGTCAAGTCCATGCCCAGCCACATATTATTCAGCGGAACAAGACCGTCCAACCCTGGCAACAGAAATCGCCCTGAGAGGTCAATCAACTGAAACGGGGTCGCGGCCAGCGTAAAGATGATCGCCTGGTAGAGGCCAATCAGAATAGGGAACTGGATCAACAGCGGCAAACACCCGCCCAGCGGGTTTACACCATGCTCCCGATACAGTTGCATCTGTTCCTGGGCCAGTTTTTCGCGATCGTTCTTGTACTTATCTTGCAGCTTTTTTAATTCAGGTTGCAGCTTCTGCATCTCTTTGGCAGATCGCTGCTGCTGTGCCGTCAGGGGCAGAATAGCCAGACGCACCAGAATCGTGAAGACCACAATCGACAGGACAATATCCTGATTCAGTATCGAATACAATAGGGTCAGTACGGTGATAAACGGATTAAGAATTAAATCCCACATGGTTGCCTCAACTCCTCAACACCTGCATCATCTGCCGTACGACCATACCCGTTCGCCATTACTCACTTTGAAAGCCACCAGCAGTTCCTGGTTTGCCACTGAACTCACAATTAAATAGGGCTCTGGAATGTCAACAGTCTCGCTAGGCTCAATTAGTAACATATTCGATAGGATTTCGCCTGCCAGTTCGCGCACACGGAAATTCTGAACATTTTCGACAGTCGCTTCATCCTGAATGGTCTCGCCGGTTTCGCGGTCCAACCAGTAGATTTTGTGATCACGCGATCCTATAATGACGTAATCATCTGTCACCACTGGTGTGGCGCGAATGCCACGGTCAGCCACTTTTCTTTGCCAGATCTCGGAGAAACCACCATCACTGGTGTCCAGTGCATATACGTTTCCGCCCAGGTCTGTGGCGTAGAGTACGTTATCGACGATGGTTGGCGAACCCCAAACCCATTGTTCTGTGGGGTATTGTGCGAGAATTTCGCCATTCTCATCAACATCAAAAATCTTACGGGCAAAACTGCCAACGTACAGGTGCCCTTCATGATACAAGGGGGTACTGGCTACCGCACCTTCCAGGTCAAGCTGCCACTTCTGATCACCGGTCTCAGCATCAAGTGCATAAACATGATGATCAAGGGAAGCAAAAAACAGCGTCCCATCTACAATCACCGGGCCAGACCAGACACCTTGTTCTGTCTCAAACATCCACGACTGATCAAAGGTCGCGCGGTCCAACGCCAGCATATTCCGCTCACTGATGCCCACATACAGTGTATCATCATTCTGCACCAACCCGGCAAGAATCTGTCCGGGGAGATTAACCTCGGTGCTGTCAATGATTCGCGCGGTTGGGAGATCGACCTCATACATGATGTGACTGTTGTAAGTCGCGACCAATAGAGTCTCATCGTTAATCTGCAACGGTGCGGAATAAAATTGACGTGCCTGTCCATCCGTACCAGTGAACTCCCAAACACGGGGATTGCCTTCTTCATCAAGGCGCACCTCACCATCGGCATTACGCAACCGGATCAACTGGCCGTCTTCCGGATTAACTCGCACAATGCGATCATTGTAGGTCAGCAAAACATCACCTGTACCCTGCACGATACTTAGTGCGGGCCAGGATGCTTCAAGGCGAATCGGCACACATGCACTGACCAGTACGCCCAACAAAATCGCAATACCCACAAAAGAGTATCGCGCGCTCAATTTCCCTATACGCAAATGACTACTCCTCGAGATCCGGCACCGGATCATACCCTCCTGGGTTCAAAGGGTGGCAGCGCGAAATCCGCTTAATACCTAACCACCCTCCACGTATCACACCGTAGCGTTCAATTGCTTCATACGTGTATGTCGAGCAAGTGGGGTGAAAACGGCAAGATGAAGGAAGGGCCGGAGATATAAAACGCTTGTAAAAACGAATCAGCGCAAGAGCCAGAAATTTCATGATTTGACCACTCTCTACCTACGACAGTAAATCGGCTCTTTTCAGGGCTTGTTCTACTATACGAGCAACACCCGCATAAGGTTGCCCAATGATCGCTTGGCGTGCAACGATCATTACATCAAACCCTGTGCGAAGTTGTGGGTGTAAATGTCGAATGACTTCTCGCAACACACGCTTGATCCGATTGCGAACTACCGCATTACCCAGTTTCTTGCTTGTCACGAAACCATAGCGGTTGTGATCAAGCGCATTCTGAGCAACACGAACATGAATGAAATCATAGTGATAGGCCAGGCCTTCCCGGCGTAATCGTTGAAAATCCTCACCCCGACAAAGCCTATGCCTTCGCTGCATTCATCAGGCTTTCCAGTTGACCTTCTTCACATGATTCGGCGTCACCGCGAGTTCATGGCGACCATGTCTGCGACGTGCTTTCAAAACACGACGACCGCCTTTGGTTTGCATACGCTGGCGGAATCCATGTACACGCTTACGCCGACGGATCTTGGGTTGCCAGGTCCGTTTCGTTGCCATTTTATCACCTCATTACACATAAACTGTGATTGAAACAGTTTGATACGACACTAAGAATTATGCGAAGCATAAGTATAGCGTACGGCCTATACCCGGTCAACCCGACGCTTGCGCAACACATGCGAATTCAAGTATAATCACCTCTCGATTTATTAGTCACGACAGTCACCATACGCACTACAAACTTCCCCGCTCGTTCCCTGGAGGCGTTCACTTTTTGATGCAAAGTCAGCATTGGATGCGCAACTTTAAAGTTGACCAAGAAGACATTGAGTTCATCACCGGCAAACTGCTAGAGGGTGAAAAGCCCCTCGATACCGCCGCACTGGCACAGATCCTGATCGAGGAAAACCTTCGCAAAGATGCTGATCAACTACGCGAGAAGTATAAAGACGCATCGCTCTACAACCCCAGCAGTACCTATGAAATCGGCCAGCGGCTCATCTTCCCCGCAATGGAATTCTCAACTGGCAATGTAGTAGCAGTTCGCCCCGGCAATAATCCCGCTTACGAGCATTTCAGCGTTGTCACGGTGGAAATGGAAGATGATGAAAAGAAGCGTGAGTTTGCTACAGAACTCACAGCACCCCACCAACTTTCTCAGCAGGTAGAGGACGAAGACAGTAATTATGGTGTTGTGGTCTTCACCCCTGAGGAGATACTCGCCAGCAACGGGGACGATATTCTTTATGTCCTTGAAACCGCGCTGAGCGAAAATGACTCGCTTGTCCAGCTGGCAGGGAAATGGTTCCCGCGTGAACTAATACTCGAAGTCAATGAAGGACACCTTAATCTGGCAGAGGCCGTTCTCGATATTAATGAAGGCGGTCCTTTAGCCACAGCGGCGGTCCTTCAGGAAATCGGCGGGCTTGGCAGTGGATCGTCCGAGCTTCAGATTTTCTCGATGAATTACGCCATGCGTGAGGATTCGCGGTTTGATGAAGTCGGTCCAACAGGCGAAGTACTGTGGTATCTACAGCGTCTGGAACCAGCCGAAGTTCGTGAAACGCCGGAAATGCTGAAGTACCCTCCTATTGAGTATGACAATGCACTGCTTTCAAATGATCTAACCCAGCTTGAGCGGGAAATTGGAGATGAATTCTCTGACATACAGCTTCCCAACAATGATCGCCAGGAGGCCACCGTCACGCTGATCTATCCGCACCGCCGTCTGGGTACACTGCCATTAAACGCGGCGATGCGCCAGGTTTTTCCTACATCCAGGCAAACACCACGCATCGCTGTGACTCTTATAGATGGTCAGGACGGAGAAGCCTATCCAGCCTGGGTCGTGCGTAAAGACCGCTACATTTATGGGCTGGATATGTTCTACCGCAAACACCGCCTCCCGATTGGCGCTTATGTTACTGTTCGCAGAACCGATGAGCAGGGCAAGGTAGTTGTTGACTTCCAGGCATATCGTGCCCGTACAGAATGGATTCGACTCATTGTCCCCAAGAACAATCAGCTTACATTTGAGAATCATAAACGGGCTATTGGTGCGGAATATGATGATTTGATGATTCTTGGTGCGGATGACATTGAGGGTGTCGATAGGCTCTTTGAAATCACACAGCAGCAAAAACGAACCCTGTTTTCTATTCTCCGCGTGGTTGTTCCTGGTTTAGGCCGTTTGACTCCCCAGGGTACTGCTCATGCCAAGACCATTTACAGTGCCGTGAACGCTGTAAAACGCTGCCCGCCGGGGCCCATCTTCGCGACTCTGGTTGCGAGTCCCGAATTTGAAAATGTGGGTGGTCACTATTGGAAATTGAGCGACGACCAGGAAAGATAATTATGAGCGTATCAGGAAAACCAAGCAGATTAATCAAGCCAACGCTGGATACGGAATTTTACATCGACTATGACTGGTGGGAGCGTGAATCATCTGAGGATTTGCGCACTTATATGCTCAGTCATGTCCTGCCGGAACAACGGGACTATCTGAGCCAGATGGAAGAAGACGCGCTTATCGATTACATTGATGACGAAACCGGGGAGGTTTTTCAGCTTGATGCACTGCGCCTGGCGATCAAGCAAGCGGTTGAAGATCCTGACTTCATTAACCCGCAGACGTCACTGGTCGACAGTGTATTTCGCGTATTTCTCGCCAATAACAATACACCGTTAACCCCCCGCCAGTTGGCGGAAAAAACGGGCAAAGATGCCGGTACGATCCTGAAAACGTTGGGCGGCATCCGTGTCTATAAGGGCATTCGCCCATTCGGAAACTGACCACTACACAGAAAGTAACCCTATGAGCCGTGTCATCAATACCGACAGCACCGGAAAAAAACGCAATCAAAATATGCGAACCGGCGCAGAGATTTTGCGCCGGTTAAGCCAGAAGCAGGCCGTGGATGAAGATGTAAAAAACATGGCGGCCAAGCTTGTTTACTGCATGCGTGAAATTGACGAAGGCATCGAGCAATCTGCTGCCGTCTGGGAAAAACGCGACTATTGGATGAAAGCCGAAGAATTCCGCCAACGCTGGCGTTGGGCTGGCGAAACAGCCGATGAATTACAGGCATTAATTTTTGCTGACGACTGGCCCTCCCTGCCGCAAATGTTGGTAAAGCTGCTGCCGCGTTTCAACGATATAAAGGTGAATAAGTTCACCCGTAAAGAATCGGAGTGGGCAGGCGCTTACAACCAGCTCATTCGCGAAAAACCAGCATCCTGAACAGGGTCGCTCAATCAAAGCGACCTTCTATCCAGGGGCGGAGCTTCTCGTAATTCGGAATGGCAATTCCATCCGCAGTGGCTGTGATATAGTCTCGATCTACAACAAGCTGTTCAATGCGTCCTCGGTTGAATACCACCGGCAGTGCTAGCGAAACCATATCCGCAACATTCAGATTGGTATCAACGGATTGGTTGAGCACACTCAGCACACTCGGCCAATAAACTGGATTGATGAGTTTGCCCAACAGTGCTGAAACCACCTGTTGTTGCCGCTCAGCACGACGATAATCATCATCGGCATGTCGCGTCCGTGCATAGATCAATGCCTGTTCGCCATTCAAAGTCTGCACACCGGGATCAAAGCGAATAGTCATTACCCCACCATCGGCTGTGGGGTATAGATCATCGACAATAGTTCGCTCCACCTCCACTGTGACACCCCCTACCGCGTCCACTAGCCTGGTGAATCCGTTAAAATCCAACCGCACGTAGCGCTCTGTTGTGATACCAAAACTCTGCGCGATTGCAGCGCTCATCAACGGTGGCCCTGCACCAGCTTCTTCCATTTCACCGAGCATGTTCACGGTATTGATCCGCTGCAAACCGTAATCCGGCACCTCAACGGATAAATCACGCGGGATAGACAACATGCTGACCTGTAAGCTGGCAGGATTGATGCCCACAATCATGATGCTATCCGCTCGTGTCAACCAGCCCTCCCCTTCCCGACTGTCCACACCTAAAACCAATATATCGGTATGAGGTGGCGGAAAAAGCAAATACAATCCGGTCAGTGAGCCACATAAACACAGCGGCGTGATGAAGATAAAAAGCAAAACAATGCGCCAGTTGAGGCGGCGAAAGCGCAGCACTCGCGGAAAATGAGGTTTGGTACTTATTTCGTGTTCAGCCATCAGCCAAATACAATCCCCATATCCAGTGCCATCTGCACCATATCCCCTTTTGGATCAACAAACTTCAGATTGATCACAGTGTCCATCGGCACACTGACCATCTGCGTACCCTGCAAGGCAACCATATAACCCCATTTCTCCTGTGCCACATAATGAACACCAGCAGCCCCAAAACGAGACGCGAGCCAGCGATCGCGCGCAGTGGGCTGGCCGCCGCGCTGGACATGACCAAGCACCGTCACTCGCACTTCAGCATCGACACACTGAGAGAGCATGTTGCCAACCTGATGCCCAATGCCGCCAAGACGGCCTTCAGAGCCGTTTTTGCCTTCAATATAGTAGAGTTGTTCGCCGCCGACAGGGGCCGCGCCTTCTGCAACCACAACCAGGCTGTAATGCCTCCCCGAGGCCTGTAGGTCACGAATTTTCTGGCAGACCACCTCGATGTCAAATGGGATTTCCGGGATTAAGATGGCATCTGCACCACCGGAAACACCGCTGGTTAGCGCGATCCAGCCTGCATGTCGCCCCATCACTTCCAGCACCATCACCCGGTGATGGCTTTCTGCTGTCGTTTGGAGCTTGTCCAGAGCTTCTGTCGCGGTACGAATTGCGGTATCAAAGCCGAATGTGACATCCGTTTCATTCAAATCGTTGTCAATCGTCTTCGGCACACCGACAATCTTCGCCCCCATTAAGACCAACTTGTGGGCGATGGACATCGTGCCATCACCACCCGCAACGATCAAGCCATCCAACCCCAGTGCTTCGATACGGGTCAGTGCTTCATGCGAAACATCAGCGACTTCTATGGAGCCATCATCGTGTTCTACACGTAACGCAAATGGATTTCCGCGATTAGCCGCCCCCAATATAGTACCACCACGGGCCAGCAAGTCTCGTACCCGCTCTTCGGTGAGAGGGATCGTCGGCAAACCAGCGTACAAGCCATCAAATCCTTCTCGTATCCCTACGACTTCCCAACCATAACGGCGAATGGCGGTTAGAGCGACCGCGCGAATAACCGCATTTAAACCTGGTGCATCGCCACCACCAGTTAAAATTCCGATTCGTTTCGTCATGCTTTCCCCATTGTGTTTCTGGTGTCCCAACCCAGTTATTCTAACAAGTGAATATTGTTTTTTGCCCACCGAGGTTCAAAAAGGAGATTGATCATCCATCACCAAATTCTATTGTGCAACTGGCACAATTGCCGGACTTTCAGTATGATAGAGGCTTACCAATAGTAACATGGGCGGTTGGCGCTCTATAAGAGAAATTTCCATATGGCACACAAAAAATCAAATGCCGAGGCAAGAGTCGAGCGCCTCACCTGGGGACTTCTAGTGCTGATCTTTGCGGTCCTGTATGTGATGACCGATTCAGCAGCCAGCCAAATCCCGAACTGGGTGGTGCCGTTTTCAGGTGCGATTATCCTTTTAGGATCTGGTCTTTACCAGTATTCCCGACGCTGGCGGGTAAGCCCTGTTACGTGGATTGCTGGTGCTCTCATGCTGATCTTCGCGGTTCTGAGCTTTTACGTGCTCGAAGGTCGCTCCTTTATTGTTGAAACGCTAATCGCTACGATGGTCGTTATTGTTGCTGGCACCTTTACAGGCGAAACCTGAGTTTGATTATTTTGTCAGCAGACATGCTAAAATACGCAATTCCAGACTTTTAATTTGTGCAATTCAACCCAAAGATACTATGGCCGAAACACACGAGCGCATTACAGTCGAAGACGTCCGTAAGTTAGCCCTACCTCTCGGCACTCGAGTTGTCGCCGGAAGCGGCATGCTGACAGAACCTGTAAGCTGGACTACCGTCATTTACCCTGAAGACGGCACTGCCACCAAGTCTGTCCAGCGCGGTGAGATGATTCTGGTGGCCCAGCCATCCACTAAAAGCGAGTCAGCGACCGGTGATCTTGATATCGTACGGTGGGCATCGGATATTGGGGCGGCGGCAGTGGTTGTCAGCGAGACACCATCTACCACCGCGATTGCCGAAGCCAATGCTTACAGCATCCCCCTGATGCTGTTGCCAGCAGGCAGCCGGATTCGTCTTGTAGAAAAAGCCGTGGTCAGTCTTTTGGTGGATCGCAAAGGCCAGCTTGAGCGCCGTGGCACACAGATTTATCGCCAGCTCACCCAAATCTCGTCGCGTAATGAGGGCATGTCTGAGATTATCAATGCAATGGCCCGGCTGACCAATAAGAGTGTGGTGGTGCAGGATAAACGCCTGCGAATCCTCTACAGCTCTGTGCAGCCGCAATTTGTGGCCTACTGGGAAGATGTTGAGACATTTCTGCGTAAAGTCGATAATCTGCCAGTAGAGCTGCAGGACCGGCACCGCGTCACCGAAATTGATAACCCTGTGCTCATGCAGTCGCTGCCTACGCCCAGCCTGGCCCGCCTGGTCTCCCCTATCGTGACCAAAGATATAGGGCGTGGCTATTTGTCGATCATCGGTCCCGACAATAATCTAGATGACATTGATACGCTGGTGGCTGAGCATGGTGCCGCCGCCTGCGCCCTCGAAATGGCGAAAGCCAAAGCCGTCAGCGATACCGAAAAACGACTGCGCGGAACATTCCTGGATCGACTTTTGATTGGCGATGTCAGCCAGCAAGAAGCGGTCCGCCAGGGAGAGCGTTTCGAGCATGATATGACTCAGACCCACATCGCGATCGTGCTTTCCTGGCAGGGTGAAAATAAGTACTCGACTCGCCGCCTGGAAACACTGGTGAACAGTGTGGTCGGCAATCACCGGGTAGACGCCCTGGTATGGCAGCGTGAGCGTGAAGAAGAAGTCTTGGTTTTTCATGCGACCGACCCCAAAGAACCCATAGACAGCAGCATGAAGCTGGCAACCCAGTTCAGCACTGAAGTTCAGCGCCAGTACCCTAGCGCGCAGGTCGCCATTGGACTCGGCCAGGCAGCTCGTGACATTGGTGGTTGGCGCAACAGCTACCGGGATGCAGTGCAGGCATTGGACCTGGCACGACGTTTGCAGACGGACACGCCACTTTATATCGGGGACCTGGGCGTGTACCAGTTGATCCTCAGCCTTTCCGACCGCGAAAAATTGCTCAGCTTCTGCGACCGGACGTTGGGATCGCTACAGGAATACGACCTGCGCCAGCACGCGGATTTGATCAAGACACTGGAAGCCTTTTTTGCATGCCACGGTAACCTGAGTCAAACTGCTGAGATGCTTATCGTGCATCGGAACACCCTGCTCTACCGGATGAATCGCATCAACGAGATTGCAGAAATTGATCTCAACCGACCGGAAACACGGCTGGCACTCCACCTGGCTTTGACCATTCGACGGCTGCTCACGTTGAACTAGATGTTCACCATCTGTTAAACCGATTGCGCTAAATTTCGTTTCTAGTCTAATTTTTGACTATAATTGACAGCGAATCCTTATTCAGCTTCAACAACTTTCACATCTATAAAGCGCTAGAATATTTCGCTTGTGCGAGTTACATGACATCTTACAGGCTGGAATAGGGTTATTTTGCAGCTAATTTGTGCAATTTGCCACATATGAGACAAGAGAAGATCAGAAGTATTTCTAAGTTTTTTCTTAAAAATTCTTGCGAGAATTGTAATGATGGGAAACCCAACCACTACCAAACCTGTATAGCTCTTATGATCAGGAGGAACGCCTTATGCAAACTCACAATCCAGATCAGTTCGACGTTCCCCAGCTTCACCCAGTTGATACAAACGAACGCGATGCTTGTGCGTTAATTTGCGCAGTCCGAAAAGGTGGAGAAGCCACACACGGTAACGTAAAAAGAACAATCGAGGCGCTGGCGCGGATGGGACACCGCACCGGCTACATCGACGGTGAAGGTGACGGGGTCGGCATCCTGACAGATATTCCCCGGCAGTTATGGACAAAGAAGCTGGCTCGTGCTGGCCTCCGCTCTTCAGTAGCATCCAGTCGCAATTTCTGGGTCGCGCACCTGATGATTCCCGCCGAAGCACGTAACCGCGCTGGCAATCTGGTTGATCAGGTTTGCCGGCAGATTATCGAAGCAGGTCTGGATGTTCTGCTCGATCATCCGGGCAAGGTAGACCAGCAGGTCCTGGGCCGCAATGCCGAAAAAGCCGAACCCGTTTTCTGGCAGATTGCCGGTACCAGCGGCCAGGTCCCCAAAGACCAGCTTGACCGTGTCCTGTTCGATCTCCAACTGCGTCTGGAACGTGATCTTGACGTTCACTTCCCATCATTTTCATCCAACAGCGTCGTCTACAAGGTGCAGGGTACCGTTGAGATCCTACGACGTTACTACCCGGAGTTGCGTGATCCTGATTACGCTTCAACAGTCACACTCGGCCACGCACGCTACAGCACCAACACCAACCCGATCTTTGAGCGTGTACAACCCTTCAATGTGATCGGTCATAATGGCGAATTCAATACGATTTCACGCTTCCGCATCGAAGCTGATATGCTCGGCATTGATCTGGATGTCAGCAACTCGGACTCGCAGGACGTGGACCGGGCGATTTACACCCTGTGTCGTCGCTTTGGGCTGGACCTGATCGAAGCGATGGAGCTGATATTCCCGCCCTTCCGCCATGATCTCATCCAGAACTCCACCGAAATTCACAAGATGTACGAGCAGATGCGTTATGCTTTTGGCCCCTTCGCTCAGGGACCGTCGGCAGTCGCTGCCCGGCTCGACGACCTCTGCGTCTTTAGTGTCGACGCGTTGGGTCTCCGCCCGCTGTGGTTTGGTGAAACCGAAAAAGAATATTTCACCAGCTCTGAACGCGGCGTTTACCCGTTGGACATGATGTCCCGCGAGCCAAAGCCGCTGGCTCCTGGCGAGAAGATTGCGCTCGAAATCAAACCGGGACGCTCTATTCAGGTAATGGATTATCCAGCTATCCAGCGCTACATGTTAAACAAATTCCGCGAGCGTGGCATTCACTTTTCCGAGACGTCCAGCGGCATCTGGTCGCTGAGCGACCTGGGCGATGCACCCCAACCCGGTGACCGAACTTTCCCTGCGGATTTCAGCAATACCGGCGAGCTGCAAGTTCAAGATACGCCAGCAGCAGTCGCGCTGGCCGAGCAGCCTCAGCCCGCGCCAGTGGTCATAGCAAAATCACAACCGCGTCCCTGGCTGGAAACCGCAACGACAGTCAATACGAACACCATGGCTGCTCTGGGTTGGGAGCGTTACCATGTCACACTCATCGAATCGATTGCAGAAGCCAGTAAGGAACAGATTGGCTCTTTAGGTTGGGATGGCCCGATTGCACCGTTGAGCCTGACCCGTGGCAACATCAGTGACTTTTTCAAAGAAACGGTCGCCGTGGTCACAAATCCATCGATTGACCGTGAACGTGAGCGTGCGCAGTTTTCGACACAGGTACTCCTAGGTGTACGCCCAGAAGTCGGCCAGGTTACAGCCAATGAATCCACGCTCATTCAGCTAGAAACGCCGCTACTGCTGGGCGGGCATCCAGATCTTGGTTCGGAAGAGGCAATGCAGGTGGTTGCGAACCAACACGGCACCATGACATTAGAAGATGTCTTGGAAAGTTTTGCTGATCGGGTGACCGTGCTCTCTATGAGCGCCGCACAGGATGAGCGGGTTGAAGAAGCGATCAACCGGCTGCAACAAGCAGCAGTCGAAGCAGTAGAAAATGGCACCCAGTGTCTCATTCTGGATGATACGAGTGTGTACTCTGGTGAAGTACTGTGGCTTGATCCACTATTAGTGACCTCGGCGATTGATCGTGCGCTGCGACAGGCGGCGCATTCCTCCCTGAACCTACGCCGTCGGGTCGGTCTTGTCGTCCGCTCGGGTTCGCTACGTACCCTCCACGATTTGGCACTCTGTGTCAGTTTGGGCGCAAATGCAATTGTGCCATACGTCATGTATGCCGTCGGTATTCAGATCGCCCCACGGCCACCCAAAGAATCGCCCACAACCGAGCAAATCATCGAGTCAATGAATAAGGTGATTACAACCTTGACCACCGGTCTTCAGAAAGTCACCTCGACCATTGGCTGTCATGAACTGCGTGGATATGGTCATTCCTTTAGCTCTATCGGGTTAGCAACCAGCGTCGCAGAATATTTTGGAACGCCCAACTACTTCGGCTCGGAGGCGCGCGGCCTTACCTGGAACACACTACTGGAAGACGCGAAGGAACGCGCCGCAGAACTGCGTGGCGAAAAACAAGGCAAACTGGCAAATCCTGACCGTTTTTATCCAAAAATGTGGAAAAAAGCGGAATCCGTGGCTCACGGTGAAATGTCACTAGAGGAATACACCGAGTCATTACTCAACCTTGAGGACACGATCCCGATTGCGATGCGTCACATCCTCGGTCTTAAAGAGTCCGACCACCCAGTGGATGAATCCGAGGTCGATACCAGCATCAAAGATCACGACATGCCAGTCTTGATTGGCGCAATGTCTTTCGGCTCACAGGGTGAACTGGCATATAAATCCTACGCGGAGGCTGCCTATCGCCTGAACATCATTTGCGTGAATGGTGAGGGCGGTGAATTGCCCGATATTATGGGCAAGTACTATCACAACCGGGGCCAGCAGATCGCATCCGCACGCTTTGGTGTGAACATCGGCTTCTTGAACTCCTGCAACCTGCTGGAAATCAAGATCGGCCAGGGTGCAAAACCCGGCGAGGGTGGGCACTTACCCGGCTACAAAGTGACTGAACAGGTCGCTGCTGCACGCCAGACTTCTCCCGGTGTGGGGCTTATTTCGCCCAGCAACAACCACGACCTCTACTCCATTGAAGACTTAGCGCAGCTCATTGATGAGCTGAAAACGGCTAATCCCCACGCCCGTGTCTCCGTAAAGATCCCGGTGGTGCCAGGTGTCGGCATTATCGCAGTGGGTATTGCCAAAGCCGGTGCAGACATTATCAACATCACCGGCTACGAAGGCGGTACTGGTGCAGCGCGTGCCCATGCCTTGCGTTATGTAGGTCTGCCATCAGAAATCGGCGTCTGGCTGGCACATCGTGAACTCACGGCCAGCGGCCTGCGTGATAAGGTTGAAATCTGGTGTGATGGTGGCATGAAAAGCGGTCGCGATGTGGTCAAAATGCTGTGCCTGGGTGCCAACCGAGTCGGATTCGGTACGATGGCAATGGTTGCTGTTGGCTGCACGATCTGCCGCAAATGTCACGAAGGCACCTGCCATGTTGGCATCACCACACATATTAAGACCGTCGAGGAAGCCAACCTGAAGGGGTTGAAATCCTTCGAACCGCGCGACTATGATCAATCCGTCCAGAACATCTACAACGTGTTTAAGATGCTTCAGGACGACATCCGCAAGTGGACAGCGAAGCTTGGTTTCAAACGGACAGCTGATCTTGTAGGCCGTGCTGACCTGCTGGAGCAGCGAGCCATGCTGGAGCGAATTGACCTGGACGCGTTAACGCACCCGGTACCACCGATCCAGAAAACCAAGTTACAACCCGGTGTGGGCCGCCGTCTCACCCGCCCGCGTAACACGCTGAGCAAGCAGATTACTGCCGTCATCACGCAGTATGCTGGTGAAGGCGAGACCGAAATGACTTACGATGATGAACGAGTGATGGCGACGGACCGTGCACTTGGAACCCATCTCTGTGGTGCGCTCAAACGCCCTGACTTCCCCAATCGCAATGCAATCGAAGCCATTCATCTCAGCTTCAGCAACTCAGCCGTCCCAGGGAACGGCTTAGGGGCATTCCTTGATGCACCAGTGAACATCGTCGTCGAAGGTGGTGCGCAGGATGGCGTCGCCAAGTGTGCTCGCGGAGGTAAGGTCACCATCCTCAAAGGTTTAAACCATGATGGTGAACGGTTGGATGGCTCGGTTGGCAAGAGCTTTGCTTACGGTGCCCAGGGCGGCCTGTTCATTATTCAGGGCAATGCCGACACCCGCGCTTGCATCCGTCTTAGTGGTGCTGACATCATCTTCGGTGGCGAAATCAAAGAGCCATTACAGGATGAACTCGGTGGTATCGGCGCACGTGCCAACCTCAAAGGTTATGCGTTTGAATACATGACTTCAGGCCGTGCAATGGTTCTTGGTGATCCCGGCCCATGGCTTTGCGCTGGAATGACTGGTGGTGTGATCTACCAGCGCATCCAGCCTGAGATGAACCTTACGGTCGATGCAATCCGCCGTCGTCTTGCATCAGGTGCGCCGGTCGAGATTTACCCGCTCGGTGAAAAAGATGCGGAGCAGGTTCATGCGTTGCTGAGTACCTATATCGAGACACTGGAGAACAACAATCAGTCGGAGGCCGTTCAGCATCTCTACGCGCTGCTCAGCCGTCCGCAGGATTACTTCATCAAGATCGCCCCAATGCGGCAATAAGGCAAAATCCAAAACACTAAAAACCGTCACCTCGTTAGGATGGCGGTTTTTTATTTACCTGGATGATGCACCTGTGCTTGTTATCACACAGGAAGATGATATTCGCCTGATGCGTAAAGTACCTGGATGCTCTATCATGGAAAACAGTTGTCGCGTTAGACTAACGTCGGCAAGCAAGTGAAACTAGGAAGATCATTCTCGGAGAGAAAGATGGACACGACGAAAAAACTCTATCGTTCGCGCAGCAACCGGCAGATCGCAGGTGTTTGCGGGGGAATTGCCGAATATTTTGACCTGGACCCATCCATTGTCAGACTGGCATTTCTGGCAGTCACACTGTTTGGCGGACCAGGGTTAATCCTGTACATCGTCCTCGCTGTCGTGGTTCCAGAGGAACCATTCAACTACTATGGCGACAAGCCAAAACGGGAAGATGTAATTCCTGATGAGGACGAGGTATCCTAAACTAAACGTGTCCTGGTATCGTCGCCAGGACACGTTGTATCTTCAGTGCCAAGTGCAAGATCAAGCGGTTATCGGCATCATCCAGGTCAAGTTCGGTCAGTTCGCTAATGCGCTCCAAACGGTAGACCAGGGTGTTGCGATGCACATCCAGATCGTGCGCCGCTTTCGCCAGGTTGCCATTTGCCTGGAAGAACCCGTTTAGGGTGCGCAGCAGATCACCCTGTTTGCGATCGTCGTGCTCCACCAGCGGACCCAATGTCACTTCGTAAAACTGCTTCATTTGCTCGAGGTTGCGATCTTTGAGCGCCAGCAGCAATTGGTAGAGTTTGAGATCGCCATAAAAAGTTGTCTGCTCCAACTCGCCCAACTCATTGGCAATCGTCATCGCGTCTTTTGCTTCGCGATATGCCTCACGCAGACTCGTAAGCCCTGTAGCTGGACGGCCAATCCCGGCAGCCACCAAGCCGCTTGGCGTGCGGGTTGCCAACTGATCACGTACTTCCTCAATAATCTTACGCATCCGCGATGCCTGTGAGGCGTCTTCCAGAGGATACAACGCGACAATCACATCGACATACTGCCCCACCGCACCGTTAAGCTGCCGCCGCGACATATCGTCGCGGACTAGTGGTGTGAGCGATTCCAGCGGCAGCAGAGTACCGGCCTGCGTAGTCGCCCGAAACACCGCTGACATACACAACGCATCTGGGTCAAATCCCGCCTGCTGTGCGCGCGTGGTCATCAAATCATCGTCCGCCTGGGTACCGCTCAACCACATCTGCACCCAGTCGCCACGCGTCTGCTCAACCGCGAACGCGATCGCGCGGCTTTTTGCCATCTCAATCGCACATACATCTGCGCCATAGATCAACACCAGCCGGTCGAATTCATCCAACCCACTGCCGTTGCTCACCAGGGAGAGATAACCCGCCACGCGTTTTTCCACCTTCAAAACAGTGGTATGCCCCAGCGGGCTGGCGACAATCGTACCCTCGTTCATCGCCGCGTCACGATTCAACCAGTTTTGAAAAGCGCCATAAGGCAAGCTTTGCATCAACGTTCGGCCACTGCCACGCCGCGCCATACTCGGGTACACCTGTGCCATGAGCACACCCGCGTCATCGTGGACGATAATCGGCTTGGCGGTCGCCCGCGCCATAAGTTGCAGCAGACTGTTCAGGTCACGATTTTCAGCAGCCAGACGGGTAAGCTGGCGTTGGATTTCAATTGCGCGCTGAGTCAACTGTGCTGACTGATTGACGATTAGCGTGGTCACTGCCCGCTCAATCGCCGTCAGATTACTATCTGGCGTCAGCGATAGAATGGCAACATCAAGTTCAGCAGCGGTGGCGACAGCATCATCGGGAATATCCCCTTTGACCGCGACCGCCCGAATCCCGGCTTGCGCCAGACTTTCAATAACTTCACCCAGGGACATACGCATACTATAAGTGCGCAATAAATCCATCGACAGCAACGCCAGCTCACCGCCGTAAATTTCGGGAAAGGCTGGTGGCTGTGCGCGAATAGTGACAACCCAATTGATCAACGTTTCAGACGAACCCGAAATAAGCGTTGTGCCTAAAGGAAGGGCAAATTGAAGTAGATCCTGAATCGTTACTGTATTTTTGTTTGTCATCAACAAAATCCTAGAGACTATTATTATGATAATTTTAGACAGCCTGTTGGCCTATGTCTACAACTAACAATAGCACCCACGGACTTTTGTTAGATTTAGCTAATAGCTGTACAGAAGTGCTGATAAACAAAAAGGCAGGTGCAACATTATGCACCTGCCCTATAGTGTAAACTGGTGAATTTGACTATTTAGCCAGTCGTGCGCTTTACACCAAGTGAGAGCGTTTCATTGTCAAACTCGAACTTCTCACTGTAGAAGCCATTTTGTGACTTGCCTTCAGTCAATGTATCGCCCAATGTCTCGGAGCAGATGTAATCCGCGAACTGCGTAATGGCTTTCTGCAACCGGTCACTGGCTTCGTAGCGGATTTGGATCTTATCGCTGATATTGTAATCCGCATCCCGCCGCATCGTCTGGATGCGGCGCACAACTTCGCGGGCCAGCCCTTCGTTAACCAGATCATCTGTGAGCTGCGTGTTGAGCACGGCGACATAGCCACCTTCCTCGGCCACTGCATAGCCTTCAGTGACCTCACGCAGCACTTTGACCTCAACCTCTTCAGGCGTCACTTCAAAGCGATCACCCTCGATCTCGACCATGGCATTCTCGCCACGAAGCAGCGTTTCTGCATACGGGCGAACCGCATCCTGCTCACCATCACGCAGGGTGGATTGCAAGCGCTTAAAGTCCTTGCCGTACTTCTTGCCGAGAAGCTGCGGCAGCGGATTAAGCTTATACACCACCTTGACCAGATCACGAGCGGCATCCGCAGACATCACACCTACGGTTTTGACATTCAACTCACTCTGGATGATGTCGGTTAACTGCGAGACGATTTTACCCTCACTGGCATCACGCGTCGCAAACTCAACACTTTGCAGTGGTTGTCGCACCCGAATACCGGAGTCACCCGCGCTGTTACGAGCGGCCAAGCCGAGACTAACCAGTCGCTGTGCCAGCCGCATATTGCGTATTACTTCTTCATCGATCAGGCTTTCATCGTACTCCGGCCATAAAGCAAGATGCACGCTCATCGGCAGCCCAGAGTCCTGTTCGCCAACCAGATTGCGGTAGAGCGACTCACTAAGGAATGGCATCGCTGGAGCGATAAGCTTCGCAACAGTCACTAAACATTCGTACAGGGTGGCATAAGCCCCCAGCTTGTCATCATCGCTTTCGCTCTTCCAAAAGCGGCGGCGGCTGAGGCGCACATACCAGTTGCTCAACGACTCCACAAAGTTCTGAATCGGGCGGGTCGCACCGGGCACATCATAAGATTCGTAGGACTCAGTCACCTCGCGCACAAGCTGATGCAGCTCTGCCAGCACCCAGCGATCCAGTTCGTCGCGCTCCGCCACAGGTGGCCTGACACTGTCTGGCGTCCAACCGTCAAGGTTGGCGTAAGTGACGAAGAAGCTGTAGGTATTCCATAGGGTTGACCAGAACTTCTTGATGACTTCCCCAACCAACTCCTCGGAAAAGCGACGTGCTTCACCGGGAGGGCCAGAGGTATAAAGATACCAGCGGAAAGCATCAGCGCCATGTTTATCCAACACCGACCAGGGATCAACGATGTTCCCCTTGCTTTTCGACATTTTCTGGCCGTCGCCATCCAGAATATGACCAAGGCAGATCACGTTCCGATAGGCCACGCTTTCGAACAACATGGTGCTGATGGCATGTAGACTGTAAAACCAACCGCGTGTCTGGTCCACCGCTTCGCAGATGTAATCCGCCGGGAACTGCTGCTCGAAAAGCTCCTGATCCGAGAACGGATAACCCCATTGAGCGACCGGCATTGCACCGCTGTCAAACCAGACATCGATCAGTTCCGGCACACGGCGCATGGTACCGCCAGTCCCGTTCGGATTAGGGAATGTCACGTCATCCACATAAGGCCGATGCAGATCAAGATCAGCAAGATCGCGCCCCGCCAATTGGCTCAATTCTTCAACACTGCCCACGCAGATCATTTCACCATTCTGGTCATCGACCCAGATCGGCAGTGGTGTCCCCCAGAAGCGTTCGCGGCCCAACGCCCAATCTTTCACATCTTCCAGCCAGTTGCCAAAACGCCCATCCTTGATGTGTTCCGGCACCCAATTGATTTGTTGATTGAGCGCGACCAGCTTATCACGATAGGCTGTTGTGCGGATAAACCAGCTATCGCGTGCAAAGTACAGCAAAGGCGTGTTGCAGCGCCAGCAGAAGGGATAGCTATGTTCATATTCCTTGGCACGGTAAAGCAACCCGCGCTTTTGCAGATCGCGGATGATCTCAGGATCGGCATCCTTCACCCACATGCCACGGAATTCGGTCACGGCGTCGATGAAGGAGCCATCTGGCGCAACCAACTGCAAAACAGGCAGGTTATTGGCTGCACCGACATCCATATCATCCACACCGTAAGCAGGCGCGATATGCACGATGCCTGAACCGTCCTCGGTGCTGACGAAGTTACCAGAAACCACATAAGAGTAGTCTTGGTCTACAGGGAGGAACGTATACAGCGGCTGATAGTGCCACCCGAGCAGATCCTTCCCTTTGTACCGTTTGACCACCTTGTAATCCTCAGGATGAATGAGGACCTTTTCCATCAGATCAGCCGCCAGAATCAGATTCTCAGTACCATCACCATCTGGTGCGGGACCCTCAACCTGTACGTAGTCAATCTTCTCGCCAACTGCCAGCGCCACATTCGCAGGCAGTGTCCAGGGTGTGGTCGTCCAAGCCAGCAGGTAAACACCGGGTTTGTCACGGACCGGAAAACGGGCGAACACGCTGGGGTCTTTGACATCCTGATAACCCAACGAGACTTCGTGACTGCTCAAGGGTGTGCCACAACGCGCGCAGTATGGAACGACTTTCAGGCCCTTATACAGCAGTTCCTTCTCCCAGAACTGCTTGAGAATCCACCACACGCTCTGGATGTA
>JAIOHN010000140.1 GCA_019912985.1 Anaerolineae bacterium
AACCTCTCGTTCTCGGTTGACATGCGCGATCAGGTCGCCGAAGCAGTCGTGGTGGATGACTTGACTGCCAAGATCACCCTGAACGCGCCCAACCCGCGCTTTATCTTCGCCTACTTCACCCATAACTTCGACAACGGTGTCCCGATTGTCCCGGCCCACATTTGGGAAGGACAGGACCCGGCGGAGTTCACCTTCTTCAAAGACGATCTGTCATGGCCGGTCTACACTGGCCCCTACACTCTGGCATTGTCGTCCCCGCAGCAGCGCATTTGGGACCTGCGTGAAGATTGGTGGGCCGCCAAAACTGGCTTCCACGATCTGCCTAAGGTTGAGCGGATGATTTTCCTGCCGTACTTCGATGAGAACAAACGTGTCCAGAGTATCATCACCAACGAAATTGACACCTCGCTGGACCTCCGCCCGACGAATATCATCGCTGCGGTCAACGGTAACCCCAATGTGTCGACGTTTGCAGGACGAGAAGCGCCTTATGGTTATGTGGACTGGTGGCCGATCACGATGGGCTTCAACAACCTGGAAGAGCCCTTCAGCGACCCAGAAATCCGCTGGGCGATCAACTACGCCATCAACCGTGACCAACTCGTTGAGGTTGGTTATCAGGGCGCAGGCGTAACGACATTGCTGCCATTCCCCGCGTTTGGCCCGCTGCAACCTTATCAGGACGCAATTCAGGACATCCTGGATGCCAGCGGCATCGCGACCCACGATGTAGCGCTGACGGATGAAATCATGACCCGCAACGGGTATGCAAAGAATGGCGATGGCTTCTGGGAGAAAGACGGAGAAGTCGTCAGCTTTAGCATCGAAATCTTCAGCATCTTCCAGGATATTACCCCGGTGCTGGTGCAGCAACTGCGGAACGCCGGCTTCGATGTCAGCTTCCGTATGCAATCAGACTCATTCACCCGCATGAGCACGGGCGAGGCCCCGGCCTTCTTGTTTGGCAATGGCGGCAGCGTTCGCGATCCCTGGAAGACACTCAACAATTACACCACTCGCTTTGTTACCCCCACCGGCACCGCCTCTTCCGGCGCGTTCTGGCGTTGGAGTAACCCCGAATTCGACGCGATCGTGGACCAAATGGCAACCACCTCGCCAGACGATCCGGCCCTGGTGGATATGTACCGCGAAGCGATGTCCATCTACCTGGCTGAACTGCCTTCGATCCCGATTGTGCAGTGGTTCCATCGCATCCCGCAAAACGAGACCTACTGGACCAACTGGCCCAGTGTCGACAACCCGTACATCAACAGTGCCTACTGGCATCGTACATGGCTGCTCGTGGTCCTCGGCCTGGAACCCACGCAGTAAACTCATTAACACGACATACTGGGGCAGCACCCGTTGCTGCTCCAGTACTCGGTGAGTGGGAGCAGGTCGTCAAAGCCACACCTCAATACAAGAAAGTCGATTTGTGCAGCGCATAGTCGATGTTCATTCTCCCGATGCCGAGGTGGTCTTTGTTGGGTAATCTCAATACCCATACACCTGCCATTTTGTGTGACGCTTTTCCGCCCGTTGAGTCACGGCTCATTCTAGGCAAGCTGGAATTTCCATCACACACCTACGCTTGGCTCGGTGGCTGAACATGGTGCAGATTGAAATTTCGATCTTGAGTCGACCGTGCTTGAAACAGTGGATCATCACACGCTAGCTTACACGACATATCTCAGCAAGAGATAAACCGGTGGAATGCGCAAAAAGCAACAACCAACTATGTCTCACCAGTTGTATAGCTATCAGGGATCTGTTTGTTATGTGGCTGAGTCTCTAAACGAAAAACGCTGTACAGAAAGGCAAGAATGCCTTGTACAGCGGGCTTTCAAGTGATGGATCGTATTGTAGCCCCAACGGGACTCGAACCCGTGTTTTTGCCTTGAAAGGGCAACGTCCTAGACCGCTAGACGATGGGGCCTTGTAAGCAGTCAAAGTTTACAGTCGTTCCAATATGGCGTCAAGGGATAACTTGTTAAG
>JAIOHN010000141.1 GCA_019912985.1 Anaerolineae bacterium
ATCGCAGCCAATGCGTCAATGACGGCAGCATCTTTACCCGGCGCGCAAGCAATAACCTCATGCCCTGCTTTAACCATCGCTCTCAAAAGTGAGCCGCGAAAATTAATCAGAGAGGGGGCATAACTCGCCAGGACAAGGACCTTCATGGCTGTTTCGCCAACCACGAGGCGGTAGCATCTTTGAGATGGGTGTAAAACGCAATCCGTCGAGCGCGCAGTTGATCTTCGTGATAGGCCCTGGCCTTTTCTAAGTTGCGAGCCGACATCGCAGCCAGCCGTTCGGGATTCGTAAGCACCTCACGGATTTTCGCCGCCAATGCCTCGACATCGCCCGGCTCCACCATATCCTCCGGTGGCAGCAGTTCCGGGATGCCGCCCACCGTCGAGCCGATACAAGGCAACCCGCGAGCCATCGCTTCAACCATCGCCCGTGGCAATCCCTCTTGATAAGATGGCAAAACAAACAAATCCGCCTGATCGAGCTGCGCACGGACCGCCTCCCCTGCGGGTAACTGTCCGACGAACTGAATCCGCTGCGCCAGTCCAGCTCGCGCTGCACGAGATTCCAATTCAGCGCGGTGTTTGCCATCACCAACGATCACCAACCGCAAATCCATCCCCTGCTCTACATTCAATGCCATCGCATCAATCAGTATATCGGGTGCTTTATAGAGATGATTAAGCGTACCAACAATGATTAACTTAAAGCATTTTTTTGAAACTATCGGACGCCCCTCAGCAACGTATGCTTCATCATTCGCTTGTACGTCTGACACATGAGTTGAAAAAGCTTCTTTTGAAGCCGGATACCGCTTTTGGAGGGCGTACTGAGTGACATACGATACAGCATCGGCACTGGCACATATAGCTTGTAACTGGTTGGACCATACATAGCGTAAGAGCAGTCGCAGTGGGTGCTGAGAACTCCCCTTTGAAAATACATCATAAGGGTCGCCAACTACTTCTAAGCCGTAAGGTCGCGTTTGAGAGATTAATTTCCGATAGATCAGAAGTGATTGCATACCGGGAACAATCAGAAGGATCGCCTGAGCATTCTCAGCTAACTGTGAAACCACACGCGAATTGTGAGGATATTTTTTGAGAAAACCCGTAATGCCATACCAGTCTCCTAAAGAGACAACATGGATATTTTTTCCCTGAGTCGAACGCTGGTCAGGATTAGAGGTTATCGTGTTTGATACCCGTGCAACAATTGTGATTTCATCAAACACATTCAAGTAACGTGACGCAAATAAATCATAATTGTAATTTTGATGCGAGAATATAACGCCCGAAGCATCCTGATAAAAACGATGATCAAAAAACAAAGTGAGTTTCATGATATTTTATCTGTTCAAGTGTTTGATAGGACGTGCTGGTACACCAGCAACCAATGTATTCGATGATACATCGCTTGTAACCACAGCATTTGCCCCAACAACAACATGGTTTCCAATTGTCACACCAGCTAGAATACGCACCCCTGCTCCAATCCAGACATCATCGCCGATCGTAACAGGAGCAGCTTCTACTGGTGCATCACGTATCGCCATCGCAGACTGTTCGAAATCATGATTGGTTGTAATAATGCTTGTTCCATGGGCAATAGAGACATTGGAGCCGATACTTATTCCACCAAACCCCATGACATAACACATGGGATGAATCGAAACGTGACTGCCAAACTCAATTCGATCCACGTGATACATATAAACATTCTCAAAAACTGCCACATTATCACCACAAGACTTGCTTAAACGATTGACCAACATATACCGAATGCCAACACCTATAGATGTCGGGACAGCACGAAAAAAAACTAAGGTCAGATTTATGAATGGCGAAGGAAAAATCCCAAGTAAAGTGCTACTAATCGCAAATGCTGGTTTGAAGATGGAGTATAATTTACGACCGCGCATTTGACTCCCGTAAAAGTATTTTATTCTTCAGCAGTTGAGGAACTAGGCTTACTAAGCAAGTGAGCGAGAATTAACAGGGCAATCACAATAACCACTTGCCCAGGAACAAAAATAAAAGAATTTCGCTGACTGTTGATCAAGATGGCGGCAACGGCACCAAAAAAAGCAAGTGACCGCAAAGACCTTGAACGGTTTGCGCGCGCCATAAAATAACCAATTGCTGCCAAGATACAGATTACACCCCAGTGACCAAAATTGAAGTAGGCCTCACCGACAACTGTATAACCCTGACCTGGTGTTCTTCCCTGAACATCTAAGCGGTTACCTTCAATGGTTGGCCTCTCAAGAAAAGGAACAACTAGACCCAAAAGCCGTTGTATTGGCAACCAATAGGTACCCCCATAAGCGAAATCTTCACCGCCATCAATCCAACCAATAGTGATAATAAGTGGCCGAATCTGGAATCCTAATTCCATGAAAGGATCGGTAACTGAAATCATCACCTGAGACAAGTCGACTTCTGAAAGCGGTTTTGAACGTATTGAGCGAATAAGAGGGATAAGCAAAAAGAAAATTACCAGAATCGCAGTAATTTCTTTTCGTCCAAATCGAAATCCTTTTTTTGATACAATGGACACAGACGCGGCCAAAACATATAAAACGCCCCCACGACTACCAGCAATCAGTAGAATTCCCGCTGGAATTATAAAGAACCATATCCAGCGGTAAATATCTCTTTTAGTACCAGTTGCCAGCAAAAAGGTCAGGCCGATGGATAAAGCAACCAAAAAAAATGAATAACCAGGCGCAAGCGATGATGCGGCAAAAAATTCGGCATACGAATTGAAAAGCGGGAGATTTCCAGAAAAACCAGCAATAAGGATATAGCTGGAACTAAAGATCAGTAAAATGACTCCGGTAACTAGAATAGGTCGATCTGTTCTTGAGTCCAAAAGAATGGGATCATTCGCGCGCTTACCAGTTCTTCCAAATCGCCCTATAAAACCTGCACCAAGAATATAAGCCGAAATTCCAAGTCCTGAGAGTCCCGTCGCATACAACCGAGCATCTGTAAAATACCACGAGTCGAAAAAAGCCATTGATAATCCTGCTCTCAAGGCAAACGATTCGAGAGTGCCAGGAATAAAAGTGTCGGTGACGACTAGGCCAAGATGAGAAAGCACCAAATAAACACCATAAACAGCGACAAAGTTAAACGGAAATGGTCCCCAACGGAAAGCTAGCCAAATCCCGTAAATCGCAGAGGCTGCACCAAGCAAACAAAGGGTTGCAAGAGACCAGCGAGGCGTAACGATAACGTAGAACAACTGAATAAAGAAAATAACTAGAATTGGAAACAGCGAAAGATAAAGCGGCAAAGTCTGCGGCAAATCCCGATTTAAAGATGCTTTGTAATCGCTCACATTCATAACAGTTGCTTAACCCATCGAACCAGATGAATAGAGTTGTTCCAATAAATGCACACCGTATTGAATTTCAAAAGGCGACTGCTCGATATAAGTTAATGCTTCCGATTCATGGGAAGAACGGTAAATATTGGCTAAACGCTTGGCCCATAACTCCGGCGCGCTATCAATCGGGTACCAATGAACTAAGCCAGGGACAACATCCATCTCCCGCGTCACTCGGTCTGAAATGAAGCATGGCAAGCTCGCGGCTTGTGCTTCAAGAGAGACCACAGGTAATCCCTCATAGAATGAAGGCAAAATAAATACATCCATCACCCCCAACATGAGTCGTGGAA
>JAIOHN010000142.1 GCA_019912985.1 Anaerolineae bacterium
GTCTATTCACGCTAGGGTAAGCATTATGGTAACCGACCGTTGGGTCGAAAACGACCTCGTGCGCCTGCACTACCTGGATAACCAGGAGGGTGGCCCCGGGGTGCCAATCATGTTTGTGCCAGGATTGCGCAGCAGCGCGGAGAATTTTCGCCCGATGCTGCAAGCGCTGGCCCCACGCCGGGCGCTGGCGATTGACCTGCGCGGGCGGGGGGAAAGTGATGCGCCGGAAATTGGCTATCGCTTTGAAGATCAGGTCGAGGATATTGCGACGGTCGTGCAGCAAGCAAACCTGCCTCGATTATGCCTGTTCGGGCATTCGATTGGTGTGACACACGCGCTGGGATTTGCGATCCAGCAGCCGGGGCGGGTCGCTGGATTGATCCTGGCAGGCTACCCGGCGGAGTATCCGCGTATTTCCGCCGACTGGGTGATGGAAGTGATGAGCAATCACCCGGATGCGCTGCCGATGCACGCCGTATTAGGATTGCAGCAGGAATCAGAATCGATCCCCATGTGGGAGGACCTGGCCGACTTGCAATGTCCGCTGCTGGTGATGCGTGGTGGCCGGCCTACGGACCGCCTGAAAGCCGCCGGAGTGCAGCATTATCTGGCATATGCACCACAGGCGAAGGTCGCGGTGTTTGAGGAGTCGGGGCATCGTGTGTGGCGACCGGATTTTGAGCGGTTTATCCGCACGGTGAATGACTTCCTGCGCGAGATTGACGCGTGATCCCCGTAAGGATGTTTTGAGGCGTTTATGGCCGATATTGGTATCCGGCACATCCAGCCGCTTTCGCTGCGCAAAAACTTCTCGTGGACCTTCGTGGGCAATGGAGTGTATGCCGCGTCACAGTGGGGGATTCTGGTCGTGCTGGCGAAATTAGGCACGCCAGAGGTGGTGGGTCAGTTCGCGCTGGGGCTGGCATTGACCGCGCCGATTGTCCTATTCGCCAATCTGCAACTGCGTGCTGTGCAGGCGACCGATGCACGCCGTGATTACCAGTTTGCCGATTACCTGGGGCTGCGATTGCTGACCACAGCAGCGGCGTTGACCGTGATTGTGCTGTTGGCTCTGCTGGGCGGCTATCGAGCGGAAACTGCAGCGGTGATCATCCTGATTGGTCTGTCGAAGTCGTTCGAGGCGATCAGCGACGTGTTTTTCGGGCTGTTGCAGCAGCAGGAGCGCATGGACCGGATTGCCAAGTCGCTGATGATCGAAGGTCCGGCGACGCTGGTGGTGATGGCAATTATCATGCTGCTCACGCGCAATGTGGTGCTGGCAGTGGCGGGAATGGCCGTGGTGTGGGGATTGCAACTGCTGCTCTACGACCGGCGCAGCGGCCTGCTGATTTTGCGCGACCAGGGATTGCCCCTGCGCCCGCGTTTTCACCTGCGCGACCTGCGGCGGCTGGCATGGCTGGCCCTGCCGTTGGGATTTGTGATGATGCTCAATTCACTGGTGACCAATATCCCGCGCTATGTGATTGAAAACCAGCTTGGCGGCGATCAACTTGGTATTTTTGCGGCGATGGCTTATTTGATCGTCGCCGGGGTGACGGTAATTTCCGCCCTGGGGCAGTCGCTCAGCCCACGGATGGCGACCTATTATGCAGAGGGGGCTTATCGGGCGTTTGGTGGTCTGCTGCTGAAATTTGTTGGCATCGCGATTGGATTGGGCGTGTGCGCGGTGGTGATCGCGCTGCTGTTTGGCGAGACGATCTTAGCGCTGTTGTACGGCGCGGCGTATGCCGACTATCATGATGTGCTGGTGCTGCTGATGCTGGCAGGCGGGCTTGCCTATGTCTCGTCGGCCTTCGGCTACACGTTGACGGCCATGCGCTACTTTCGAGTGCAGGTGCTGCTGTATGCGATCTATGCGACCACAGCGCTCATTGCTGCGACAATCCTGGTCGGACGCTATGGCTTGCAGGGTGGGGCGTTGACTCTGTGTGTGGTTTATGTCATAGAGATCACTCTCGGCTTGAGTCTGGTATTGTGGGCGTTACGTCAGCGAGCTACGCGCGCATGAAGCGGATTCTCCATATCGTCGGTGGGATGAACCGTGGCGGCGTGGAAACCTGGCTGATGCAGGTGCTGCGCCATATTGACCGGGACCAGTTTCAGATGGATTTTCTGGTACATACCGAGCAGCCCTGCGCCTATGACAACGAAATCCGCGTGCTAGGTTCGCAGATTATCCCCTGTATGCATCCTTCACAGCCGCTGCGTTATGCACGCAATTTCCGGCAAATTTTGCGCACGTGTGGCCCCTATGATGTGCTTCACAGCCATGTGCATCACTACAGTGGCTATACCTTATGGCTGGCAAAGCAGGCCGGTGTGCCGGTCAGGATTGCGCATAGTCATAATGACACATCGGCTGTTCAGGCTCAGGCGAGTTTTCTTCGGAAGGGCTATCTCTATATCATGGCAACAGGCATAGATAGATATGCCACTATAAAACTTGCCGCGAGCAAAGAAGCAGGGCAAGCACTTTTTGGAAATAAAGACAGCCACGCAAATCCCTGGCAGACACTTTATTACGGGATTGATCTTGAGCGATTCAAAGTGAATGTGGATCGACTTCAAGTGCGTGCAGAATTTGGTATTCCCGATGGTGCAATTGTTGTAGGTCATGTTGGGAGATTTGCAGAGCAGAAAAATCATCGCTTCTTGGTTGAAATCGCAAAAGCCGCCTGCGAACAAGACCCAAACATTTATTTCTTACTAGTCGGAGATGGCCCTTTAAGAGCGGAGATTCAGGAGCAGGTTGAACGCGCTGGACTTTCTGAGCGTGTGATTTTCGCCGGTTTACGCGATGATATTCCACGACTCATGTTG
>JAIOHN010000143.1 GCA_019912985.1 Anaerolineae bacterium
GCTCTGGAGGTGTAATGCTATCCTCGATTTCTCGTTGTGAGGCTGTGCCGGTGATTATATCCGGGCCGCGCCGATCATCACGGATGCCACTGGATAACGACGGCTTTTCCTCAGGCTCGATAATCTGCGCTCCAACCTGCGTTACTGTTTCCTGGTCGGGTGATCCTGGGATAGGGAAGGGCAGGTTATAGACCGATGGAGGGCCAGCAGGAAGCGCTTGTGCTTTACTACGTCGACCACTGGTAAGCTGCCGGGTAGAGCGCCGCCGTTTTTGTTCCAGCATTTCCTGGCGCGTCATGGCAACCAGCTTACCTCTTTCAAAAGTTGCGCTGTCGCCTGTGATGCGCTCAATTAGTGATTCAATGGTACCCAGAAATGCAATTCCCAGAATATCCAGTGCAATCACGATGGTAACGATGCTTGCCAGTAAATAGAGCGCGTCAGCAACTGGCCCTGCAAATACACGCGCGACGACTTCATTGCCCACACCGACCACAAACAAGATCGCAAGCGCAACCACGACGATGGTAATCAAGATGCGCGCGCCACGGAGGTTTTTGACGTCCGGCACCATCGTATTGCTGATGACGAATGCAAGGTAAATCCACAGCCAGAAATCCGGCGCAGCGGCCAATCTGCTGATCGCTGTGCCAAGCCCATCGAGGCCGTCTGTTTCGAGTGTCTGGAAAAAGGCATTCACATCCAGAATGCCATTGGCGATGACCCATACAAGCAACAAGCCGACGATCAACGGCGCAGCCGTGATAATCGCCAGCTTGAAGGATGAGATATTGCGTGGCAGCTTGATAAAGCTAAGATCTAATTCCGCGATTTCCTGCTTCTCCGGCATTCGTATAGCGCGCTCAGCCGGAATATTCAGAATGCCTGCAATCAGCCACACACTCAATTCGTGGAGAATAACGCCAGGCAGGAAGAACCCGTAGTAAATGATCGTGGTTGTTTCAAAACTTTTTGTCAGCAACCAGCCGACCTTAAAGATGTGTTGGTGCAGCCAGTGCTCCAAACGACGAAAAAATGAGAACAACCCGACTACTACGAGCCAGGGAATGAGCGCCTCAATCCCTGCCAGAGCTACGCGCCTTTCTCTGCCGCCGCGATCTCTATCAGCTTGGTAAAATCATCCACTTTCAATGATGCACCACCTACCAGCGCCCCATCAATATCCGGCTGCGACATATACTCAGCCATGTTACCGGGTTTTACGCTGCCGCCATATTGAATACGGACCGAATCTGCAACATCCTTACCATAAAGATCGGCAAGTGTTGCGCGAATCTTGCTGATAATGGTGTTAGCGATTTCACCGCTGGCATTTTTGCCGGTGCCTATCGCCCAGATAGGCTCGTAAGCCATCACAATATTTTCCATACTGGTAGCGTCGATTCCATCAAGTGCAGCGCGCACCTGTCCACTGACGAAAGTTTCTGTCTCGCCAGCTTCATTCTGTGCTAGGCTTTCACCCACGGCGATGATGGGCTTCAGGCCATGTGCCAGCGCTGCTTTGACCTTTTTGTTCACAGTTTCATCAGTTTCGTTGAGATAGGCGCGGCACTCAGAATGACCGATAATGACATACTGCGCCAGCCCGACGAGCATCGTCGGTGAAATCTGAGATGTATAAGCACCTTGCTCTTCCCAATGCAGACTCTGCGCACCAACGCCAATTTCAGTATCTTTCAATACATCGGCAACTGCGGCCAGTGCAATATACGTAGGGCATACTACCCGTTCGACACTGGAAAATGGCGCAAGCTGCGGGGCAAGTTCTTTGACAAAGGCAACGGACTCGTCCAAAGTTTTGAACATCTTCCAGTTGCCTGCAATGATCGGTTTTCGCATGTATTTCCTCACGATCATAAGCCGGCGGCATAAAAATGCCGCCGGGCAATCACTCAACAGGTTATTTATCGGACAG
>JAIOHN010000144.1 GCA_019912985.1 Anaerolineae bacterium
GATGCACATGCGTATCCACCGGCAGCACTGGCTTGCCAAAGCAGAACAACAGCACCAGCGTGGCGGTTTTTATCCCTACTCCCGGCAGCGCTTCCAGCCAGGCCTGTGCCTCTTCCACCGGCATGTCTGCCAGAAAGTCGATATTGGCCTCGCCGCGTTCCTCGATAATCCGCGCCAGTGTTGCCTTGATATTGGGCGCTTTGACTTCGGGGAAATTCGACTGTGCAATCGCTTCGGTCAGTTCGTCAACCGGCGCATCGCGAATCGCTTCCCAGGAGCCAAACCGCTCCCTCATGCTGGCATAAGCCCTGGCCTCATTGGCCTGCGTGGTGCGATGGGAGAGCATGGTCGAGATCAATTCATGCATCGGCTCACGGCGCGGCTTCAACGGCTGCTCACCATAAGTGGCGATCACAATCTCGTAGACATCCAATGCTTTTTGATGAAGATCCGTCGGTCCGGCCATCTTGTCCCCTGCTGCCCACTTCTCTATTCCGGCAGCACCGGCGGGACAATCGCGTAATCCAGTGCCAATTCTGATGCATCACCATCGGCATCAACCGTCACCGGGACATCAAATGTGACCTTCTCGACAAAGCACAGGCTTTCGTCGACCGCTTCACAGTAGTAAATGGTCAGGTCGCCGTGGAGCAAATCCGCGCCTTCGATAAATTTCACCGGCACACGGACCGGCAGTTCCGGCTCGACAATCCGCACCAGATGATCTTCCTCTTCGATCACGATCCCCTCACCGCTGCTAATCCACTCCGCCGTAAACGGTGCCAGATCATTCAGTTTGTAGCCTTCTGGCAGGTCGAGATTGAGGACAATTTCGCCATCTCCGGCGCTCACGGTCTGATCAGGGAACTCCACCAGCTTATCCTGGGCGGCATTCCCGGCAATGACGGTCGGCTGGTCGGAAATTTGCAGTGCTTCTGCATTGGGGAACTGGATGGTACCCACCTCACCAGCGTCCAGGTCAATCACGCGGATCGCCTGATTATTGGTATCGGCTACATAGAGCTTGCCATCCACAAAAGCCAGGCCGCCCGGTTCATCAAACTCCGCCACATCCGCGCCACCATCACGATAACCGCCGCCTGCGTCATTCAGACCGAACAGCGTGGTCAATTCCATCGTTTCCGGGTCGAGCACTTTGATTTTGCTGTTGTAGGTATCGGCGATATACAGCGGACCATCCGCGCCACCGGTCACGCCAAGCGCGTGCTGCAAGCGGGACTCGCCCGGCCCGCCATCGACATCGCCAAAGTCGAAGAGGTTGTTCTGGCGCGGCCCGGCCAGTGTGCGTACGGTCTGCCGCCGAATATCGGCCACGCGAATGCTGCTGGATTCGCTATCGGCAAAGTAAAGCTGCCCATCACGATAAAAGAGTCCGCTTGGCTGGGCCAACTGGGCCTGTAAGAAGGTGCCATCCTGCAAGCCCTCGATCCCGCTGCCGACCAATGGGCCGATCACACCATCCAGCAAGTCCAGCTTCCATAACTGGTGCGGCCCGGCCATGGCGATATAGAGGGTATATTCATCCCCCATTTCGACATCCCACGGGCTGGCAAGTGAAACTTCGAGCGCGAGTCCGCCCTGTGTGCGCTGGCTCATCTGCTCACCTGTCCCGGCCACAGTGGAGACGGTTCGCTCAGTCAAATCCACCGCGCGAATGGCGTGATTGTTGGTATCGGCCACGTAAAGCGTATTCTCAGACAATGCCAGCCCTTGCGGCTTATTGAAGCGTGCTTCATCAAAGCTGCCATCCATCAAGCCGCGCGTGCCCGTGCCGATCACATCCAGCACTTCATAGGTGTTCAAATCCGCAATGACGATGCGGTGATGGTTGCTATCGGTGATAAAGAGGCGGTTCGAGGCGGTATCCGCCAGCACTTTGCCGGGAAAGGCCAGCGCGGTATTGGGACTGAAATCCGATTCCGGCGTAATATCGAGCGCATCACGGTTGATGTCGCCGGTCTTATCGAAGTAATTGACCATGCTGCCCACCACGCGATCAAACAGCTCAAAAGGAAACTCGCCGGGCAGAGTCGCCGAAGGCTGACCATCACGCCCCTGGACCACCAGCACGTTGCCAAGCGGATCAATGAAGCCGAATGAGGGCCACGCCTGCACACCCCATGTGCGCCAGACGACAAAATCCTTGTCGTTGATGACCGGATGATGCAGGTCATAGCGCTGCACGATCTGACGCAGGTTGTCGGTCTGGCCTTCATTCTCGAATTTGGCTGAATGCACACCGATCACGACCACTTCATCGGGATATTTGGCTTCGAGCTGTTCCAGCACCGGGATCATGTGGATGCAGTTGATGCAGCCATAGGTCCAGAAATCCAGCACGACCACTTTTCCACGCAAGTCTTCGATACTCAACGGGCGCGGCACATTCACCCAATCCAGCCCTTCCGGAAACTCCGGCGCGGGAACATTGGGGTCACCACGAATAATCTCTTCCTGCTCCACGTCATCGTCTCCATTCTGTGCCAGCACCAGACTGCTGCCGATCAACACCAACAAAACACTGAGAATCAAAAATAATTTGCGCATGGAAAGTTTGCCTTTGAGAAATAGGCGTCAGCCAATCATGTGCCACGCCAGATCCGGGTAGCCACACTATAACAAACAATTCTAAAGAAAAGGTGAACAAAAAGGGCGCATACAGCGCCCTGGAGGTTCAAGTGAGGTGTTCGCCACCGTTTACGTGGATGACAGTGCCGGTGAGGAAGCTTTCGCGGGCGAGATAAACGACCGCGCGGGCGACATCTTCGGCTTCGCCCACCTGCTTCAGTGGCAGATTTTCGCCCACGGCCTGCCAATCCTGATCGCTCATGTTGCGCCGTGCCGGTTTCATCACCGGGCCAGGAGTCACGGCGTTTACGCGGATGTCCGGCCCCAGGCTCACGGCGCTGACCTCCGATAGGGCCAGCAGACCGGCTTTGCTAATGCCGTGATGGGCATATTCCGGCCAGGGTTTATCCGCGCCACGGTCGCAAATGTTGATAATCGCACCGCCGGGAGGAGAGTTCTCCTTCATCATGGCCGCAGCGGCCTGGGTGCAAAGAAAGGGCGCAGTCAGGTTCACGGCCATCGTCTGCTCCCACTCTTCCAGTGTGACTTCGAGCAAGCTGCGCTTCTGGAACACTGAGGCACTGTTCACCAGGATATTCAAGCGCCCAAAATGATCTTTGATTGCGCTGAAAATCTGCTCCACGCCTGCGGCGGTGCTGATGTCGGCCTGTACGGATGTCGCATCGACGCCGAGCGACTTAATATCCTGCATGACACTGCGAACTTCATCGGGAGATGAACTGTGATAATGCACCATGATATTGACGCCGTGCCGGGCCAGCTCCAGCGCAATCACACGTCCGACGCGCTGTGCCGAGCCAGTCACCAAAGCCACACGGCCTGTCAAATCAAGCTGCATTGCTGCCTCCCTGAGTCACGCGTTGCAGATTAATAGCCGGTAATGGGAACCGCCAGCAGAAACAGCCCTGCGATCAGGGCCAAGCCGAGCGGCAGCAGCAGCGTATAGGTAAAAATGCGGCTGTCCTCTTTGAGATGCATGTAGTACATCACCACCAGGATCGCTTTTGCCAGCGCCAGACCAACCATCAGCGGGATGGTGAAGAAACCACGTGGCAACTCCGCCAGGAGGATTTCGATCAGTGTCGCGACACCAAGCGCACCAAACACGACGGTGTAGATGCCACCCGGTACGGTGATCGAACGGCCCATGATGACTGTCGTATTTGAAAAGTCCTCGGGATGGACCTCCGACTCATCATGATCCAGGGCATCAAACCCTTCCTGAATGGATGTCACCGCCTCATCAAATCCCTGAACCACAGGTGATTCTTTGGCTGCTTTTTCCGAGTCTTCAACTGCCTCGGCAACCGCCGCTTCGATGCCTGTTTCCGGCTCAGGCAACCGCTCGGCTTCGCCTTCGGTATATTCGGGCGTGGCTTTAATCGGCTCGCCGGTTTCGTCGTCGGTTAAGATCTTATCTTCATCAGGCATGATTCGATCCTTAAATCAGGTATATCAGTGTAAACAGAATAATCCAGACCACATCGACAAAGTGCCAGTAGAGCCCGAAGATTTCGACAGCGAGATAATTGCGCGCATTGTAAATCCCGCGTCGCCCGCGTGAGATCACGCGCAGCGCCCAGAGCACACCCACAATCACGTGCGCGCCGTGGAAAGCGGTTGGCGCATAAAAGCGCATGCCAAATTCATTACCCAGGCTGATTCCCAGGTGGCCGAGTTCGTTGTACTCAACATACTGGAGCAGCACAAACACCGTTCCGAGCAGGGCGGTCAGGCCGATCCAACGCACCAGCCCCTGCTGGTCATTTTGTTTGATCGACCGCAGCCCCATCACCATCGCCCAACTGCTTGCCAGCAGGAGGAAGGTGTTCAGGCTGACGAGGAGGATACCTACTTCGTCATGAATTTCCCGCACCACTTCGGGATGATTGAGGCGGAAAACCGCGTATACCGCCATCAATGAGCCAAAGATGACGACTTCCGAAGCCAAGTATAACCAGGTGGCAAACTTGGAATTTTCAATCTGTTCTTTTGATGGAATATGCACCTCATCGGCGTGGGGTGCTGTATGGGTATGCTCGATCGACATCTCACTCATCAGTCAGTCCTTCGTCTTTCGTCGTCAGTCTGCAATCTCCAACCGCAGCGTTTGCGGTTGCCAGATCGTCCTCTTACTGTAACCCATTCGGCAGGCGTCGCAGCTGCCGTGCCAACCAGCCTGCTGCCTGTCCGACCACTCTCGCTGTACCCCGAGGCCGCAGGATAATAAATGCCAGCGGCAGCGCCTGTGACAGCGATAACACCAGATTCAGCGGGCCAGGGCCAATCACAATGCCGATCAGGACAAAGTAGAGCAGCGCGAACAGTACCAAAAACAGCACTACGAACATCACCCAGAACAGCAGGCGCGAAATCGTCGAGGGTTGTTCGCGAGCCAACGGCGGCGGTGGCAGTTGCGTATTGTTGGTGGTCGCCACTTCGGTCACACCGCGCGACAGGCCGAAAAACGTGATACCAATCACACCAGCAATCGCCACCATCGACAGCAGCATCACCCCCACGAAAATCAGGAGGGACACTAATTCGCTAAAGACGATGGTCTGGCCGAAGAGCTGTGTTTCATAGAAGCCCACGGCGGCCATATTGCCTTCTGGCTGGCTGACGGTTTGCAGTGTAAGCCCTGTGGGCAAATAGGCAAATCCAGCCAGGGCGAGGATCAATAGCAGCAAAATGGTGGTGATGGTCCAACCGTAGCTGCTGAGGATCTGGAATGGCTTGGCTGGTTCTTCTTCAGCTTCTTCCTCAGCCACGACTACTGCATGTTCTTCGCCTTCTTCCGGCTCATGAGCATGCACGTTCATCTTGGGGTCAAACGCACCCATTCCCCAAATAAAAAAGCCAGCGCAGAAAAATGTCCCCATGATCAGCGCCAACTGAGCGTCGAACCACGGGTCCAAACTTTGCAGGGCGCGAATGAGTATGAGCAACGCCGTCCCGATCAGGAATCCGACGATCCCCAGTGGTATGGCACGGCTTAATCCTGGTTGCATAACGTTCCTCCCCAAGTGTAAGTGTACATAGGGGACTTCCCCTCACATGAAAGTCTCAATTATATCAGGTAGAGCACCACAAAAAACAACAGCCACGCGACCAGTACGAAATACCATAAGCTGGTCGCGCCTTCCACAGGCCAGAAATTGAGCGATCCGTAAGCCCCAGCCCGTGCATTTCGATAAATCCCAAACATGAAAATTCCGATGACCACCGCATGGACCATGTGGAAACCAGTCATCATGCGGAATACATCGCTATAGATCTGGCTGTAGGGAATGGTCACCCATTCATATCCCACCAGAACCACAAACACCGCTCCCAGGCCGATTGCCAGCGGCCACCGGGCCAGAAATCGCCCGACCTCATCCGCTTTCAGCGCCTGTGTTGCACTGCGGGCGATCAAGGCGCTGACAAACAATGCCGCCGTCGCCACGGCGGGCAGGAACCAGTGCAGTGGTTCGACTCCCGGCGGCGGCCAGGAAGTCGCACCATAGCGCAGCTGCCAGTTCGCAATGACCAGACAGACGAAGATCATAATCCACGATACCTGGAAAATGAACAGACCGGTGCGCTTATTGCGCAGGTCTTGCAGTTCTGCCCGGCTGAGCTTCTGTTCCAATAAATTCTGCTGCATCTTCTTCTTCTAACATTAAACCATCAAGCTGGATAGGGGGCAGGCAAAACGGCCTACCCCCTCAGAAATCCTTTAAATCAGTCGCCTGCACCCTGTCGCGCAGGGGCCAGCGTGCGATCCTCATCTGGTGGAGGCGGGAAACGCCGATCCAGATTTTCCAGATATTCCGCCGCTTCTTTCGTACCGTAGCCATATGGATCGGAGAACGGCACCGGCTCACCCACGAAGTTATAAGGCGGCGGTGGTGAAGTGGTCGCCCATTCCATCGTCAGCGCACGCCAGGGATTTGCTCCGGCGCGCTTGCCCGCAACCAGGCTGACCACGATATTGGCCAGCAGGATAAAGGTCGCGATGCCCAATGCGAAACCGGCGACACTCACGAGAATATTCAAGCCCTGGAACTGCGGGTCATAAACGGCAACACGGCGCGGCATCCCACGCAGGCCCAGGATGTGCTGCGGGAAGAAAGTGAAGAAGAACGCCAGATAAGTGACCCAGAAGTGAATCTTACCCAGGCGCTCATCAAGTATCCTTCCGGTGATCTTCGGAAACCAGTGATAAATACCGGCGAAGATGGCGAACACACTACCACCATAGAGCACAAAGTGGAGATGGCTCACGACAAAATAGGTATCATGAACATGGATGTCCACCGGCACGGACGCCAGCATCACGCCGCTAATACCGCCGATGACGAACATCGACAGGAAGCCGAGTCCAAACAGCATCGAACTGGTGAAGTGGATTTTGCCGCCCCACAAGGTTCCTAACCAGCTAAAGACTTTAATACCGGTTGGCACGGCGATAATCATCGAGGTAATCATGAACGGAATACGCAGTTCCGGCGTCAGGCTGGTGAACATATGATGCGCCCAGACCGTGAAGCCGACCAGCGCAATCGCCATACTGGAGAGTGCAATCGCCCGGTAGCCGAAGATCGGCTTGCGCGAATAGACGGACAGCACTTCCGAGAGAATGCCCATCCCAGGCAGCACCATGATATACACCGCTGGATGGCTGTAGAACCAGAACACGTTCTGCCATAACAATACATCACCACCGTTAGCTGGATTAAAGAAGCTGGTGCCAGCCACACGGTCGAGGATCAGCAGGGTCAGGCCACCCGCCAGGAATGGGGTCGCCAGCACCTGAATAATCGCGGTTGCCAGGATCGCCCAGACGAACAGCGGCATCTGCCACCATCCCATTCCCTCCGGGCGCATGTTTTTAATGGTCACAATAAAATTGATCGCGCCCAGAATAGAGGAAATACCGAGCAGATGGAGTGCTACTGCCCACAAGGTCTGCCCATCACCGCTGTAAAGCGTACTCAGCGGCGGATAAGCGGTCCAACCTGCTTGAGCAGGTCCCACAAACCAACCCAGCAGCAGCAGGATACCAGCAGGCGGGATCAGCCAGAAGGCAAAGGCATTCAGCCACGGGAACGCCATATCCTTTGCGCCCAACATCAGCGGCACCAGATAATTGCCAAAGCCCGCCATCATCGGGATGATCCACAAGAAGATCATGACCGTGCCGTGGATGGTAAACAGGGTATTGTACTGTTCACCATTCGCCATCAGGTCCAGCTCAGGCGTCAGCAGCTCCCAGCGAATGAGCATCGCCAGCGCACCGCCGATCACAAAGAAGAACAGGGAAGTCGCCATGTACTGGACACCGATAATCTTGTGATCGACCGACCAGCGCAGGTAATCCTGAATACGGAGCGAAGGGGCCTGGGGATGTACCCGGCCTGTTCCTTCACCCAATGGTGCTGTAATGGTTGCCATGATTAACCTCTTCCAGAATGGATATTAACGTTACTGCCCAGCGATCTGATTCAGATTATCAAGGTCACAGACACTCTCGCCTGTTGAGGTCTGCGTACACAGGTAAGCGACAATCGCGATATGGTCTTCTATCGGCATGTAGTTGGGTGCGCCAGGATCATCCGGCTGGAACTGTGGCATGAGTGCGCCAAAACCGGGCACCAGATATTCAGATGGGAAGTAGATCGACCGGTGGAGGTATTCTTCCGGTGTCTCGCCAGTCGCAGCCGCGCGTACAGAATCAGCGCGATCACCGACACCATTGAGGTTCGGCCCGGTCACACCCTGCCAGCCAAGATCGCTTAACGTATGGCAACCGGAGCAGGGATAGGCACCGCTGGCAAGGATTTGCCGTCCGCGCTCCACCGGATCTTCCGGCGGGTAAAACACGGTGTTGGCCGTATCATTAAACCATGCCAGATACGTCTCTTCATCCGGATGGACAACAATTTCGGCACGCATCGCGCCGTGACCATCGCCACACAACTCCGCACAGACAATGGGGTAATTTCCTGCTTCGATCGGCGTGAAGCGGGCCTCAGTCGTGCGGCCAGCCAGCAAGTCCTGTTTGATTCGCATCGCCGGAATCCAGAACGCGTGCTGGTTATCCTCAGTATTCAGCAGCACCTTGACGGGACGTCCCACATAGGTATGAAGCTCATTGGATGTGATCGTAAAAGAGTTCTTTGCTTCAAGTTGAGTCTGAACCGTGGGGGATAAATCACTGACACTGACATCATCAGGAATGGCGGTTTCTGGCACTTCATAAGTGAAACTCCAGGCAAAACGCCGCCCAATTCCCTGAACCACCTGCTCATTATCTTTGGCAGCGGTGTTGCTGATCCACACGTTATAGCTGTAGATTACGAGCACCAGCACAATGACGGAAGGTATGGCCGTCCACACCAGTTCCAGGGTGGCATTACCATGAATGGGAGGTCCATCCGAGGTGTCACCAGGTTTTGCACGAAAACGAATCACGGAATAAACGAGTAATCCCTGCACCAGTAAGAAGATCGCGCCACCAATCACCAGCATGAACTTGAACAGATCATCCACCTGGCGTGATTCAGCCGATCCCTGGGTGGGGAATAACAGCGGTGTTGCCTCGGAAATCACGAATCCACCAAAGACCAGCAGAACAAAAGCTGCAACAATCCAGATGTAACCATTATTGTTCGTGGGTCGCTTATTGGTTTCAGCACTCATATCAGGGAATACTTTCTGTGTTATGGAACCGAGCTTGCCAACAAATTTCCAGGACGGTCATATGAATTTGTGGGGCCGATGTGGAAATGACTTGTTCTATTTTACACAATTTCCCTGCTTTGGCAACCACAGAGCAGGTAAAAAAGGTAGTGATAGAAGTCCTGATTTTTTATGATATATATCGACAAATTTGGTTAGAAATCACGGGTACAAAGCGTCTGATATAATAACAGAAACTATCCCAAATCGCCCATTTTTGGTGCAACCAAATCTATAGGAGACTGAATGGCTGATATGCAAAGCTGGATTGATGCTTTGGGTCATATCGACCCTGAAAAACGCATCGAAGCGATTAACAAACTCGAAGAAGCGAATCATGTGGACGCCGCGCCGCATCTGGCCGACGTGCTGCGTGAAGATATTGATATGGGGGTGCGCTTTCAGGCAGCGCAGGTGCTGGCGCGTTTTGCCGACCCGAACACTGTGCCGGAAATGCTGGAAGCGCTGCGCGGCGATGACCTGTGGCTGCGGATGGCTGCCACTGAGGGCCTGATTCGCATCGGTGAACCCTCTGTTGAGGGGCTGATTACCGCGCTGAATCATGCCAATCGCGCGGTGCGCCGTGCATCGGCCAAGGCGCTGGGCAAAATTGGTGACGCGCGGGCAGTGACCGCGCTACGTGCTGCCCTGCTCGATCATGATGTTGATGTGCGCCGTTTCGCCGCACAGGCGATGGGACGCATTGGTCAGGAAGAAACGATCGATGCCCTCAGTGATGCGCTGCGTGACGATTCGGACCGGGTGCGCAAAGCCGCCGCCAGTGCGCTGGTGGCGATTGGCGAGCCCTCAATCCCGACGCTGCTGGAAGCGCTCCAGGACCCGGAGCCGCGAGTCGCGATTATTGCCGTGGTGGCACTGCGCGATCTCGGCTACGAGCCGCCGGAGAACGATTAACCCCTGAATGTTCAGGCGGTATCTTCATTTCGCATCCTCGCTTGATCTGGTAAAGTAATAGGTATTCTGAGCAAACCGGATTTCAAGGGAGGCTAACATGGGCGTTTTGATCCTGTTGATCGTCGTTGACCTGCTGATCGTTGGCGCGGTGATGTACTTCGTCTTATCCGAAAAAGAGCAAAAGCACGACCATTACGTGCCGGCGCAGCAAGCTGGGGCGCGGGATTGGGCTGTGCAGACCACCTCGGATGCAGAAATCAAAGGCGCAAGTGCAGAAGCCCCTACCAAGGTGGAGGAAGCTGCCGAAGAAACCAGCGAGGCAGCGGATGAGCTGGAAGAAGAAGATGGCGACACGGAAAGCAAGACGCAGTCAAGCTAACAGGATGCGCCAGATCACCCCGGTTTAACCATCCTCACGCACACAGGCGGTAAAGGAAAAGGCATACAGGGCGAAGCCCCGCGTTTTGACGCGCAGGCTAAGCTCATGCTGTCCAAAGTCCGGGTTGCGCACGAGATTGTACATCCGAGGACGATCCACCAGCACCCGTCCGGCGGAGACATCACTGCCCTGCTGGTTTTCCAGTAGCGGCAGATCATCCTGCCAGATTTCGACGCTGACTGTCTGCGGGTGAATCATACGCTCCACTGTATCAGGATGCGGCGTGAGTACCGCGTTCACTTCCACCGCTTCATAAGGAAGCTGAATAATCCCCTCACTGTGGCCCTGGTAGGACAGGTAATCATCGCCTGCCTGCCAGGCCCCGGTGACGTAAAATGCACCGTTCCAACGCTCCTCCGGCATACTGTAAAAAACCGGCACCCCTTTGGCATAACCTTCGGGATTGCCTAATGCGCCACGCTGAAACCCCGCGTGCAGCTCCGGTGTCGCTCGGTAGCAGACCGCGCCAGGGCGATCTTCGTCGCGCAGCGGCTGCATCACAGGTGGCAGGTCGAGGTGTGGGTTACTTTCCAGCAGCACGGCCTGAATCGCGCGTTCAAAATCATCGTAGCCGCCTTCGCCGTGACTGTCGTAGCGGATGTATCCCTGGGGGTCGATGAGATATTTGGACGGCCAGAAACGATTGGCAAAGGCATCCCAGGTTTCCTGGTTATTGTCCATCAGCACCGGGTAGCGGATGTCCAATTCCTGCACAGCTGCTTCAATCTGCTGGCGTTCGCGTCCAAAAGCGAATTCAGGTGTATGCACGCCGATAATCGTCAGCCCCTTATCCGCATAACGTCGATACCACTCGCGAACATAAGGCAGGGTTCGCAAGCAGTTGATGCAGCTGTATTCCCAGATGTCGACCAGCACCGCCTGACCGCGCAGCCCTTCCAGCGTCAGCGGTTGATCGCTATTTAACCATTGTCCACGGCCAAAACGTGGCGCGCGCACCCGGCGTTCATAAAGCAGAGCCTCATCCGACATTGCATTTCCTCAAAACCATCAAACCATTGAACGATAAAGCTGTTCCAATTTTACCGCTACAGAATCCCAGGTAAAGTGATCGCGAACCAACTGCTGCGCCGCCATGCCCATTTCCTGCTGGCGGTGGGGATCGGTCAGCAGCGTACGCAGCGCCTGCGCCAGTGGTTCCACGGCGGCGTCTACTTCTATCCCCGCGTGATATTCCTCCACTTCCGGTATATTACAGCCGGGCGAGACGATAACGGGCAGTCCCGCGCCCATCGCTTCCAGAACGACCATCGGCAGCCCTTCGCCAACCGCAGGCAGCGCCAGCACATCTGCCGCCGCAAAAGCCGCCAGCCGGTCCACCCCATCCAGAAAACCGGTTACGATCATACGCTCATCCAGTTCTGGCGTAATCACCTCGCGCATACCTTCATCTGGCCCGGCAATCACCAGCCGCGCATCGGGGATATTGGCGTGTTTGAAGGCCTGCACCAGAATGTGAACGCCTTTGCGCGAGTGCAGGCGGCTCATAAACAGGCACACGGTCTGGTCGTCGAGATGGAAACGCCGCCGGAAGCTCTCGCCACCATTCAGGTGAGCATATTCCTGCGGGTCAATGCCATTAGGGATGACACTGAAGCCGGGTGAATGCCGTCCAAAGCTGGCCCACAGGGATTGGGCTTCCTCAACTTCGTGCTGCGTGAGGCCGACGATCCAGTCAAAGCGCTGTGCGACCACCGGGCTGAGCAGACGATCCCAGATGGCTTTAAACTGGCTGCGACCAGTATCCCGAGTCAGGGTGCCATGTGGCGAGAGTATCAGCGGTTTTCCCAACTCTGCGGCGACTGGCGTGACCAGCAGGTTTTCCACAGTACGAAATTCATGGCAGTGGACCACATCAAAATCCGGCAAAATCTCACGGGCGATGAGGTGCATCTTATCCGGTGTTGAGAGGTTGAGCCTACCGCGCAGGTGGTGAGAGAAATTGGAGATCCGAATCACCCGCACCCCGTTGATGATTTCGTCTGTATCCCCACTGTAACGCGTGGTCTGCGTCAGGGCATCTGTGGTCAGCACCGTCACCTGGTGACCATGCCGCACC
>JAIOHN010000145.1 GCA_019912985.1 Anaerolineae bacterium
ACACAGGGTACCGGCCTGGGTTTATATCTGGCAAAGGCGATTATCGAGGCACATAACGGCACGATTGGTATCGACAGCAAACCCGGCAAAGGTTCCACTTTCTGGTTCAGGCTGCCGCTTTAATAACTTAATTTCCCGGAGAGAATATGGCGACAAACAGGACGATTCAGTGTCCCAGCTGTGGACACGCGATTAACGCGACCATTGAAAACCTCATCAATGTGTCCGAAGATCCGCAGGCGAAAGCGCGCTTGCTCACAGGCCGTGTCAATACGGTTCAATGCCCGAACTGTGGTGTGGTCAGCACGATCGCTGCCCCGCTGCTGTATCATGATGGCGAGAAAGAACTGCTGATTTCGTATATGCCGATGGAGCTTGGCCTGCCCAAACCACAGCAGGAAAAAGCCATTGGCGATTTAATGCGCGAATTAACCAGCAAGCTGCCAAAGGATTCGATTAAGGGCTATCTGTTCCAGCCGCGCGAAGCACTGACGATGCAGGGCCTTATCGATCAGATTTTGCAGGCCGATGGGGTCACGCCGGAGATGATGGAGCAGCAGCGTTCGCGCGTGCGTCTGGTTGAGGACCTGATTCAGGCTCCACCGGATACACTGCCCAGCCTGATTCAGCAGCGTGACGCCGAGATAGACGAGCAGTTCTTCCAGGCGCTGATGGTGATGGCACAGCGCGCGGCGCAGGAAAATCGTCCTGATCTGGCTGAGCGCATGATGCAATTACAGGAAGAAGTGCTGGCGCATTCGACCATGGGACAGCAGTTGGTCCAGGAGAGTGAGGCGCAGCAGGTGGTAGTCCGTGAAGTCGCGACCGACCTTGATAACCTGGGCGAGGATGTGACACTGGATGATCTGCTGGATCTGGTGATTAGTTATGCTGATCAGGATGGTAAGCTGCAGGCCCTGGTTGGGCTGGTGCGGCCCGCGCTGGATTACAATTTCTTCCAGTCACTCACCGAGCGCATTGGCAAGGCTCCCGCAGATGAACGTGAAAAGCTGGAAGCGCTGCGTGAACACCTGACCCAACTGACCGCGCTGGTGGATCAACAGCAGCAGGCGGCAGTGCGCAATGCCGTGTCCCTGCTGCAGGCGATCATCAACGAAGATGACCCCGAACCCCTGATCCGCGATAATGTCGAACTGATTGACGACACGTTCATGGCGGTGCTGTCTGCAAACATTCAGGAAGCCGAGCGGCGTGGGGATATTAGCGCCAGCGCCATGTTAAAAGCCGTTTACCAGCAGATTGTCTCGATTCTACAAGAGAATATGCAGCCGGAACTGCGCTTTGTCAACGAGTTGCTTTCAAGTGCCTCGGACGAGACAGCACTCCAGATGCTGGCCGAGCATGCCCATGAATATGGCGGCGGTCTGCTGGAGGTAATGGACGCTGTGGGGCAGATGCTGGCGCAGCATGGCGAGACGGAAATGATCGAAAAACTCTCGTTTTTGCGACAGGCAGCGGTGCAGGAACTGCAATAGCGTGGTATACGATTATCCAACGCTTTAGCACTCCATCTTGGAAATAGCCGGTTTTTCGGGTAGGCTATACGCCGTCCGAATAATGTAAGGATACGGTCTGTACAAGATGAGAGGTATTCCTGTAATGCAAACAAAAACTCGCTCATTGTGGCAAGGAGCTACCCTGTTCGGGTTTGTGGGGCTGCTGATTGTTGCTTTTGCACTGAGTGTGTCACCAGTTGGTGTGGAGGCGCAGGAGCCAACCGCGACACCGAACGACCCGCTGTGGCGTGCTTTTTCAACTGCTCGTGAGGCGATCGAGGAAGAGCGCTCGGTAGACCTGACCCTCGTACGAAACTGGGAATTTGAACAGGCAGAATATCAACCCGGCGGTATTGATAGTTGTGTCGATCTTGATGATCCCAACTCTGGTCGTGAGGTTTACTTCGGCTGGACATTTACACTCACCAGCTTGCGTGGGGATGTCTATCAGGCACGCGTCAGCTTTGACCTGACCGCAGTTGCGGTGTGTGATCGTATCAACGCCGCAGCACCGGCAGCAACGGCGGTTCCTGGCGAAGTGGACCCCAATCTACCTGCGCCGGTCGCTGGTAGTGGCGCTTCTGGCAGTTTTGAGCTGGGCGGTCACGTCCTCGACCTGAGCAATAATACGCGGGCATTGATGGATCGTGCCGGGATGACCTGGGCGAAGAAACAGCTCCGCTGGAACCTGGGCGAAGGCACCGGCACGGCAGCCAGTATGATTAACTCGGCGCGTGCGCAGGGCAAGAAAATCCTCCTGGGGATTGTGGGCCAGCCTTCACAGATGGGTAACTTCGATGACTATATCAATCAATATGCCAACTTTGTGGGCGAGGTCGCTGCATTAGGGCCAGATGCAATTGAAGTGTGGAACGAGCCAAATATTGACCGTGAATGGCCCAACGGCCAGGTCAACGGTGGGAATTACACCCGCTTGCTGGCAGCAGCCTTCAATTCCATCAAATCACGCAACGGCAGTGTGATCGTCATCAGCGGCGCACCAGCCCCCAGCGGTTACTGGGGCGCGGCGGGCTGCGGCAACGATGGCTGCAATGACGACGTATTCATGCAGCAGATGGCGAGTGCAGGCGCGGCTCAGTATCTGGACTGCGTGGGGCTGCATTACAACGAGGGTATTGTCGCACCAACGCAGAACAGCGGGGATCCGCGCGGCGAGTACCCATCCTACTACTTCAGCTCGATGCTGCAACGTGGCTACTCACCGTTTGGTGGCAAGCCGGTATGCTTCACGGAACTGGGGTACCTCTCTGGGGAAGACCTGGGCCGTCCGATCCCTGGTGGATTTGCCTGGGCCGCCAACACCACCGTCGCACAACATGCCAACTGGCTGGCTGGTGCTGCCAGCGCCGCCGCGCAGAGTGGCCGTGTGCGCCTGATGATCGTGTGGAACGTCGATTTCCCCGATCAGGGTGGCGCTGACCCGATGGGTGGTTATGCCATGCTGCGTAAGGACGGGACCTGCCCGGCGTGTGATGCGCTTGGCACTGTCATGGGTGGCTGACATCTGCCACTGAGGTAAACAAACATCAAGACCCGACTGGAAATAATCCAATCGGGTCTTTTTTAATCCCCGACTACCGGATGATTAACCAGTCCGTGTTGATGCAGGCGGTCATAATAACCGGAAAGAACCGGGTGACCGTAATCATTGAAGTGGCCCTTCACGTGATTTTGATCGAGTTCTGCAGCAGAGCCAGGAGTGCGCATTTGGGGCGCAAAACGCCGCAGTTTACGCCGGTACTCCCAGTTCTCCAACCGATGCCCCAATCGTCCACCTAACAGCCACTCCGCCATGCGTTTGAAAAAATGCCAGGGACGTGCAGGTTGATATTCTGGTTCGTGATGAAAGCGGGCTGTAGCGTTCGGGAGATGCTCCTGTGTCCAGTCATTTGCTTCACGAAATTGCTGGTAAAGGTTGCTGCCAAAGACCGGTACCATCTGGACGATTTCATGAGCGATAAAAAGATCTTTGCGCTTCTGTAGCAGCGCGCTCTCTGCCAGAACATAGTTGGGGCAGAGTGTGACCCCGCGTCGTTGTGCCAGCCGCACCAGAATGATCGCAAACGCGCGTGCAATCCAGACACGGTCGGGGGCGGTCACCAGCAGGTAATCGAGATCATCATCTTGCCCGCTGACATTATTGACGGCCAGCGCGCCGGTAATCGCAACCATACGCACGAACGGCATGTGTGCCAGGAGACGCCCATAATACACCGCCAGCGGCCATAAATGCGCCGCTGCCTGCTGCCGCTCGATGCGCTGCTGTACAATCGCTTCACGACCGGTACAGGCGATATAACCCTCACATTCGATCAGCTTGCGCCGAAGCTCAGGCGAGTCTGCCAACGCCGCCTGCACCTGCTCCAGACTGGTAGGGGTGTCGTGAATGAGATAGTGGTGGATTTCCGGTGGGGTGAGTGGGAAGTCGAAGACATCGGCATAGAGCACGGTGCGCATAATGGCATGGTCGATGGGATTCATAGGCCCTTTTTTAAAATCCTATACGCCGCTGTGCGGGGTTTGGATTTATCACCAGGCCCACAACCATGTATTGTTAAACTGGCAGGAGGTCGCCGCAGGTTCAAAGTTGATGGCTGCATTGCCGATCTCGCCAGCTTCGGCGCTGTCTTCCAGGCTGCCGACCAACGTGCCATCAATATAATAATGCAACTGGTCATCGGCCAGCACCAGCAGTAGATTGTGCGTGTCGCTGGCGGCCAGAGTCGCATTCTCGCCGAAGATACCCGGCGCAAATTGATCACCACTGCGGCTGGATACGCCATAAGCGCCGGTCTGGTCCACATAAGCCAGGAGATAGTCATTCTCGCCGCTGGCACGCAGGACAAGGCCGCAGCCCGCTGGATCCTCCGTTCCCTGGATTTGCCACGAGATGGTGGTGCCAATCGCGAAATCTGCGAAGGTCTCGCCCCCGCCAAGCAGGATTTTGTTGACTCCAGGCTGGTTCAGCGTGACAAAGCTTTCGCTCACCGTCAGGCGCATTTGCCCTTCAGCAGGGATAAGCCCGCGCCGCTGGAGTTCCTGTACGGTAAAGCTGGCGCTGCTGGTGATAATCTGCTGCGGAACCGCCGCTTCCTCAAGTGGTGTGGTCATGCGCGGATGGTCAAAACGCCCGATGGTTTCGCTATCCAGCGCATTCGAGGTTTCGATGACCAGTCCGATTTGATCGCCATCATCCAGTGTATCATCGGTGAGATGGCCCATGTACACGCTGTTGTAGAAGAAATCGAAACCGCTGCCACGCATGAGCACCGCCAGCCGAAAGCTGCTCTCTCCGGCGATAATGGCCGGGTGGGTGAGCCAATCACGAATGACCTGGTCCTGCCCATCCTCATGCAGCAGAAAGCGCCATTGGCCGCGCTCATCCACTTCATACAGATAATAACGATCGCTGTCGCTTCCCCTAAAGGCCAGACCTGCTACCCAGGTGTTGCGACCACTCATTTCCAGCACAGGGACCTCCAGGTAGAGATCAGTCGCGGCGGCCTCGATATTGGTGAAGGCGATGCCACGCTGCGCGATCCCACTGATGACCAGCGCGGTTTGGTCCTCAGCGGCTTCAATCACCAGCTCCTCAGATGGAGACTGCCATTCTCCTGTCTCCACAAAATCGGGGTTGGCGAACCCCTCATACATGGTGAGGGTGTAGCTGCCTTCTGTATCGTTAAACCCCGTAATCGTGAGCGTGTAGGTATCATTGCGCGGCATGGTAACCGCTTCCAGGATCGCGCTTGGATTATCTGGGTATTGATAGTCGTCGTTGGAGATCAGTGTGCCGCTGCTGTTGCTGAGGGTCATCACCGGATCAAGTGTATCGTCTGATTCAGCCACGAACGACAGCACCTCGCCATCGGCGGCGGTAAACGTCCATTCCTGTGATTCGCCAGCACCGATCTCACCTTCGACGGTTTCAAAGGGGGCAATCGACCCTGTATCCTGCGCCGCTATAGGGCTGATCAGCAGCAGCGCCGCTCCAATGAGGCTGAAGCACAGTGCTATATGACGATAGGCATCCATTGCGGAAATTGCTCTTGTAACTGACGGAGATACTGCAAGAAATCCTCGTTGTTCATTTCTGCGCCGCTCATCCAACGCACGTTTTCCGCTGCGTGTAAACGACGCTGTTCACCGGCCAGTCGCAGGTCGGTCTTGCCAATACCCTGGCTGTCTTTGTCTTTTTTGCTGGTCAGCAGCGTAAAATGGCGGTCCGCTTCAATCTTTTCGTATTCCTGCGGTGCCATAAACGTATACACCGGCAGGTAGACATCATCCTGTTCCAGCGCGCAGGCAACCATCAGCCAGCCTTTTGGCACGCGTGAGCGGCGTTTAATCTCGAAACGCCACAGCAGCACATTGACCTGTTTTTCTGTGTCAATGCTTTCCTGCACCTGCTCCCCTTTACCCACTGTGACTTTATTGGGCTTGACCACTATATGCCTGCCACTGGGCCAACGCTGCCGCAGCTGCTTTTCAACCTGCTGGGTGAGCACTGCCGTGACGACAAAGCTGACTAACACACCGATGATATTTAACCCATCATTTGGTATGAGTGCATTGATGAGTACGTAGGTGACAATCAATAACCCAACGAATATAACCACGATCACTAACCGCAAACTGCCATGTTCGGCATCAACCGGGTAGGTCGTCGTCTCGAACTTGTCTTCCAATGTCTTACTTCTCCGCGATAAATATCGTACGTCCTGCTGATGAAATACCCGGTTCGAAGGGTTCAAAGTTCAAATTAAGGACCCTTGCAGACCGAAAACCGCTGCGCTGGAGCAGTGTAGCGACCGCCTGTGCCGGGAAAGCCCGCAGAACTCGTGTGGCTGTGCTGCGCTGCCAGGAATCACCTTGACGCTGGAAAATCACATAAAGGCGCTCGCTGACCTGGCGCTCATAATCATACGTGTTTTTCGTGATCACCGTGAGGCTATCATCATGACGCACCAGATTGTCACCGCTGGTGCCTTGATCGGTCAATCCCTGGATGGTGTGCATATCGAAGATAAATATCTTGCCTGATTCCAAAACCTGGTTGACGCCACCAAAAACCGTTTCCAGATCGCGCAGGCTGCTGACTTCGTTGAGCACATCGAGGGCGAAAACCAGATCGAAGTTTCCCAGGTTTGGCCCAATGCTGCGAATATCCCACTCACGTAGTGTGTGGTTCAACCGCTCCTGGTCGAGCCGTGTGCGGGCCTGGTTGAGCATGGCCGGGGCGTTGTCTATACCGGTCGTGATGTAACTATGCCGCGCCAGCCAATGCAGACTGACACCGGTCCCGCAGCCAATATCGAGTATTCGTCGCCCAAGCCATTCATTACGCTGCGCATAGTCAATCAAGCGCGGTGTCATCGCCGCAGCAAAATCCGCCATGCCGATGGCATCGTAAATGGGTGCAAGGATTGCATAATCAGCGGGCAAAGATGGTTCCTTTCAGCCTATGACGCCCATTTTATATCGGGGCGCTGCTAAATACGATTCCAAATGACCGGCAGTAAATGACGACGCTGTTGTACTGACTGAGATCAATTTGAGATGGGATCTGATAGTTCTGGTTGCCGATGGTGCCTTTCAGGAGACCTAACTCAAGATCGAGATTGCCCTGGCGCATCTCTTCGTCGGTCATGGGCGCTTCTGCAGCGCTGAGGATGACGCGCAAGTCAGGCCCGTTGGCGGAGCGAAAATCTTCTAAGCGCAGGATTTTACTGTTATCGGGCAGTTGGTAGATGGTCGCAGTGCCTTCGGCCCAGTGAACCGAGTCAATCCTTGTAAATGAGCCGGAAGTGACATCTTCAGCGCCTTGCATTTCTGGCATCGCCTGGTCTGCTTCGGGGAGTTCGGTGACTTCTGCTAGGGCAGCATTCACCATTGCCAGCGCCATCGACGTATCCGTGGCGCGCATTTCGGCAAAAGCAGTTTTCTGCTCCTGAGGGAGTTCTTCGAAAGCGGTTTGTAGTTCAGGTGCCAGGCCAGGAAACGCTTCTTCGACCACGTTTCGTTCCAGCAACGGCTGCCAAATGGGAAAGGTGAAAGTTGCAATAACCGCGATCGCCCCTGCAAGAATCACCAGCAATCGGAAGCGTAAATTCATGACTTCACTATACCCAACCTGTTTATCGAATACCAAACTGGCCCGGGATCGGCCTCCGGGCGAAACGCTGCACCAGAATGGGTTAGGGGATTAACTCTGGCCTTTAGGCATCCGATAGCCTTCACCCGGTACGGTGATGATGTACATCGGGCGACGCGGGTTTTCTTCGATCTTCAGGCGGAGGCGCGAGATATTGACGCGCAGGACGGAATAATCGCCCTCATATTGTTCGCCCCAGACTGCCCGCAGGAGTTCGTCATGGCTAACCACCTGGCCTGCGGTCCGCATCAACGTAATGAGCAAACCGTATTCGACCGGTGTGAGGTGCAGCCTCTGACCGCGAATAGTAGCTTGACGGTGGGGAATGTCAAGTTCGAGTTCGCCAACAGCCAGCCGGGTTTCAGCCTGAGGAGTCCACTCCACCCGGCGCAGGAGCGCACCAACACGCGCCACGAGTTCTTCAGGGGAAAATGGCTTGGATAGATAGTCATCCGCGCCAGCCTCCAACGCACGCACTTTATCGTGCTCCTGGGTGAGTCCGCTCAGGATAATCATCGGCAGGAAGGAGCGATCACGAACACGCCGCAGCACTTCAAGCCCATCTATATCCGGTAAAAGAATATCCAGCAGCACCAGGTAGGGCGATATGGCAGGGATTTCATTCAAAGCTTGCTCACCGCAATCGACAGTGAACGTGTGATAGCCCGCATTTTTCAGCAAATTTGTAACAATCTCAGCCGTGTCTTCATCATCCTCGACAATGAGGATTTGTCGGGAGTCTCGCATTGTAATCATCGTTTCATATTGGGAAAATTTTTGCATAGGCATGGAATTATATTGCAAATTCCTAACACGGGCCAAATTTCTGTTAAAATTTTGATATATAAAACTTACAGGGAAATAAAAACCCTGTTGGGTTTATGAGTAAATGGGGAGCGAAAGCCCCCTCTTAGAGAGAGAACCTTCGCTTTAAATCGCTGATTTTTTCTTCACTCATCGGCACGAAATCCCCGATACTCAACGCTTGAATCAACGCCTGCGCACTGAATTCCGCCACTTCGATGCGATCAAACGCTTCGAGGATGGTGGTGCCGGTGGTCAGAACGGCATCGTTGCGCAGCAGGATCACGGGGGTGCTGGTGGAAATCATCGCCGAGATGGCTTCTGGTTGCTGGTATTGAAGCCCGTATGGTGCGACTGGCATCTCGCGCAGGACGATATAGCTTTCGGGGATAATGCGCGTATCGAAGCCCTGCTGAACGATGCTGTAAGCAGTGGCATTGGGCGGTTGTGCACTCATAATGCAGTTGATTTCGGGATGGTCGCGATAGATTTGCGCATGGAGCTGCACGGCACGGCTGGGCGTTTTGCCTGCCTCGCGCTGACCGTCGTCAATCAGGACAATACCTTCCGGCGTGGCATACTTGCGATCAAAGCCATAGGGCGTGATCAAAAAGCGATTGCCTTTGACGCGGGCAGATACCGTGCCACCCGTAGAAATCATGAGCTGGCGCTCATAGGCCCGCTGGACAAACTCGCAGATTTGCAGGCGCAGTTCCAGTTCCTGGCTGGTGTGCAAGGACGGCGTGAACTCCGGCATGGGAGTCGCGGCACGTTGAAAAAGCTGAACTTGCTCATCGGAGAGGGTGTGAAATGCACCCAGGGCGCTGGCGCGGATGTTGATCTGTGCACAGAACTCAAACGTCTCAAAGCACTGGAAGGTCTGCAAAAGATCGGGGCCACCTGTGACCACGCCATGATTCTCTAGTAACACGGCATTCGCACCATCCGCAAAGGCATCAGCAATGTAAGTGCCGAGCAACTCGCTGCCCGGCAGCGCATAGGCCGCATATCCCACTTGGCCGCAGATGGCCTGCGACTGTGGGTTGATCGCTGTGTTGGGCGCGAGATGGGCGATGCTAAAGGCGACCAGTCCAGGCGGGTGCGCATGGACAATCGCGCGGATGTCTGGTCGTGCCTCATAAATCTGGCGATGAAAGGGCAGCTCAGATGAGGGTTTATGGCGGCCTTCATAGCTGTGATCTGGCCGAACACGTACGATGTCCTCTGGTGTCAGCGCACCTTTATCAATCGCGGCTGGGGTAATCCAGATGTCGCCATTTTCGTCCAGTATCGACAGATTGCCGCCAGAGGTGGTGGTCAGGCGCTGCTGGTAAATGCGGCTGATGATCTCGGTTAGCTGGCGGGGTGGGGACAGATACGCAAAATCCATAGGTGCTCCGTTTCTTCTGTGCTGCGGGTTATCAGGCGCTGCCTGGTGCTATTCCATCCATGTAATCTTCAAACAAGCTCACTATAACCGTAAAAATAACGGGTGTCGCCTGTCAAATGTTAACCCGAAGCAGGAAAAAAGACATCTTGGTTGTTGGATAGCCAGCGTCTGACTCCGATGTCACGTCAGACAGACATTTCCCCCTGTAGTGTCATGACGGCTTCATATTCGAGGTCGTGGATTTTTAGAACATGCTCGGCTAGTGTTGCTCGCAGTTCGATCACACTTTGATCGCTGAGCGGAAAGTCCGCCTCAACACTGGCGATAATTTCCCTCAAGCGGCTGTTGATCTGCCGGATTTCATCGAGCGCATCTGGCCCCTGTTGGATAAAAAGATCATGTTTGCGCAGCTTGAGCTGGCGCGTTTCTGCAAATAGTGGCACCGAGTCCGGCAGCATGGCATTTGCCAGTTCACACCACTGTGCGGCAGATTGGCGAAACTGGTCTGCGATGTGGGTTAAGCCAGGCTTGCCCAGAATTTGCGCAGCTTCGTCCAGAAAATCGGCATAAACATCACGCTCTGCACCCGAGCCAAGCCCCCAGGTGCAGATCCAATCAAAGGCTCCTGGTTGAACGACATTCCCTGCCAGAGCCGCAAAAAGCTTGCTGCCAGCCGGGAAAAATCGCTCCCAACTATGTCGATTACGTGTGTTGGTGAGCATCCTGGCCCAGTATTGAAACGCCGCAAAACCGAAATTATCTCGCTTGCCTTTTGGCGGCGCTTCGGTATACAGGCTGGTGCACTGCCAGATGCCCTTGTTCACGGCCACTGGCAGACGGCTGAAATCTGGCGCATCCAGAACCATGATTCGGAATTTGTCATCTTTTACCCGTGATCGTGCTCCGGTGAGTTCGTCCATCGTGACCCTGAAAGGCCGCTGCGCACGGTCAGCTATATAGACTCCATCATCCTGTACGCCATACACCAGAATGGGACTGGTGGTCCAGTTGCGCGCATCAAAGGGCAGCTGGTTGTAGGGTAGGCTGAACGCATCTGCCCACACCAACGCGGGATGTCCGCTTTCAAGCACTTTGATCAGGTTTTGTTCCGCTTTCTCCGCATTGGTCGTCTGAATAACGTCGCGGGGGAGGGCCAGGCGATCAAAGATCGTCTGTGTGGGATCAAACGTATTGCGGGTAATCAATACCACATGCGGATGATAACCTTTGTACTCGAAGGTGAAATAGCCGAAGACGATGCCGCCACTGACTCCCAACAGCAGCGCCTCGCTCAACGGTTGATTGGTATGCGGTGCGCGAACTCCCAGATAATCCAGTGCATTGTGGATCGTGCCGGTTTCGTAATGGCGGCCATTGAATGCCTGATAATTCTTGAGCATGGTCATGTGATTTATCTCCCTCTACCAATGGTTTCATTGTAGGGAAGTTATCGGCTGCAAACGGAAAACAGAGACATACTTTGCACTTTTGCGCCGCTGGGAGGGAGCAACCGCAGCGACCGATTCGGATGAGCTTAGGTAGCGGTGACGATTGGATCACTCTACCGCAAAATTCAGAATGTAAAGTGAATCCGCCGGACCTTCGACAAGCAGTGTGTAGGTGCCAGTGCTCCTCAGGTTCAGACTTATCGGCTCTTTTAACGGGCCAGCTCTCAGTACGTTACCCTGCTCATCCTGCCATACCAGATTGAAGTCGTGTGTTGCCAGCCCGGAGATATTGACGCTTTGCCCGATGCGTCCCTCGTAAGACCAGTACTGCTTTCCATCGGCATTTGTGCGCCCCATTTGCTCACCGCTGTGCAGTATTCGTGCCTGTGGGGTGGCAGTTCCTGCTAAGGTGGCTCTTGGGGTTGTTTGTGACTGAAACAGAGCTGCCAGGTTGGGATTAATAGTTGGTATGATGGAATACACGCTAGGAGCCGGTTGGGTGATGATACGCACACGGGTTGAGCCAGAGTCCCTATT
>JAIOHN010000146.1 GCA_019912985.1 Anaerolineae bacterium
GGGTAATGATGGCGGCGATGGTCAGCAAAATCATGGCGAATGCCCAGGGACCCGCATCCGCATCCAGCCCGAACCGGGTCATTATCTGGCCGCTGGGGGCGACCAGCGCCGGACCGGCGATCGCGCCGATGGTCCCGGCGAAGACGATGCGCCCGATCATGCGCGCCCGCTGTGAGGTGGGGAACAACTCCCCGGCGGCGAAACGACTCTGCTCACCACTGGCACGCGACACCCCGATCAACGCCGCGCTCAGCAGCAGCATCCAGAATTGTCCCTGCATAATCGCCAGCACACCAACCAGCCCACCGAGCGCGCCCATGCTGTAGCCCAGAGTCAACCCCATGCGACGCCCGAAGCGCCCCATGAGCAGCGCGATTGGCAGGGCGGCCAGTGCCTGGGTGAAGGTGACGGTGGAACTGGGGAGTCCTGCCACGCTTTCCATGCCGCTGAGGCGGACGGCGACGATGGTTGTCAGCGTGACAATGGCGATCTGCGCGGCAGAGAACATGCTCTGCGTCAGAAACAGGGTGTACAGCAGGCGGTTGCTGGTGGCGCGATTGTACATAAGTGTTTTCCTTGATGTTCGGTGCATGTGTATTGCAGAAACGCAGGGTCAGATGATTCAATCTGTCGCCGCACCGGGTCGGAAATCGCCCGATACGAGCGCTGTGACATCAGTTAATCATTCGCCGGATACCAAGTGGAATGTGTCTAAATTCATCGAATCCAGAATAATTTTTCCCAGTAAATTTTGTGCCTGGTGCTGCAGCTGCCTAGCCTCATTTGATTATACCCCAGGCTGTAAACGCAGACGGAGGATGAGTTTTCTCTGTGAATTTAGGAACAAAAGACCTTGAATTTCCAGAATATGGTTGTTATTTCTAAAAGATTTTGTATATTTATGGAGATTTTCATAGATAAACCTCAAGGAGTTGTCATGCGACCTCGCGCTTCGATGACGCAGCCTGCGCCAATGCCAAAAGATCGCGGCCAGCAGTTGGTCAAACGTCAGTATGTCCGCTTCGCCTTTTATTCGCTCGATCCCGCATGGCGGCGGCTGCCCGCACCAGAGCAGGCCGACCAGAAGCGCGAACTGCTCGATGTGATTCAATCCTTCAACCGGCGTATGCTGCTGCGCCCTTACAGCCTGATGGGCACCCGCGCCGACGCCGAGCTGCTGCTGTGGCAGATCGCGGAAAGCCCGCTGCCATTTCGTGAGCTGGCAAGTGCTATCGCCGCGACACGCATGGGCGGCTATCTGACGCTGAGTTACTCTTATTTTTCGCAGACCAAGCGCTCGATTTATGAAATCCGCAGCGCCGATCCCGACGATGACACCGAACGCCTGATTATCGACCCAAGCGAGGCGCGTTATGTCTTCGTTTACCCGTTCATCAAGACGCGGGAATGGTACCAGCTTTCGCTGGCGGCACGCCAGGGCATGATGGATGAGCATATCGAGATCGGGCGCAAGTACCCCTCGGTGCGGCTGAACACCACTTACAGCTTCGGCCTTGATGATTACGAATTTATCCTGGCATTTGAGACCGATGAACCGTCGGACTTTCTCGATCTGGTGCAGGAACTGCGCGAGACGACGGTGAGCATGTACACACTGCAAGATACGCCGCTGTTTACCTGCATCAACATGCGGCTGGAAGAAGCGCTCGACGCATTGGGCGGCCCGGCGGTTGCAGAGCCCATTGTCCCTGGTGAGCAGCGCGAAGTGTGGATGGAAGTCTGCCCGCTGGATGAACTGGGGCCGGGCGAGACACGCACCGTCTTTCTGGAAGGCAAGATGGTGGGCCTGTTCAATGTTGATGGGCAAATCTTCGCTATCAATAACCGCTGTTCTCACGCGCGTGGGCCGTTGAGCGAGGGTGTCGTCGATGCGGACGAATGCAGCGTGACCTGTCCCTGGCATTATGGCAAATTCGACCTGCGGACGGGGAATGCGATTGATGGTGTGGTGCGCAAGCCGGTGGATAGCTACTGGGTTGAAGTGCGCGATGGTTTACTCCACATTGGCACACGGGTCACCCAATCATGACAGTGTACGGACAGGCAACCCCTACCGCGCCAGTCTTTGACGAGGCGGCGCGACAGTATGATGCGGTACTGGTGATGTCCTTCGGCGGGCCGGAAGGGCATGATGATGTCATGCCGTTTCTGGAACAGGTGGCCGGTGGCCGCAACATCCCGCGCGCACGGCTGGAAACAGTCGCCGAGCATTATTATGACATGGGCGGTGTTAGCCCCATCAACGGGCAAAACCGCGCGCTGATCGCCGCGCTGCAAGTGGAACTGCACGCGCATGACCTGCATCTGCCTGTGTATTTTGGCAATCGCAACTGGCATCCCTTCATCGAAGATACCATTCGCCAGATGCGTGATGATGGTGTCGAACGGGTCATCACCTTCTTTACCTCGGCCTTCAGCTCCTATTCTGGCTGCCGCCAGTACCGTGAGGACATTATCCGCGCGGCGGAGGCCGTGGGCGAGGGCGCGCCGGTCTTCGACCGGCTGCGGATGTTCTACAACCATCCGGGCTTTATCGGCCCGGTGATCGAGCGGGCACAGGTGGCGATGGCGAAGTTTACGCCAGAGGAGCGTGATTCGCTCAAGTTGGTGTTCAGCGCGCACAGCATCCCGCTGGCGATGGCGCAGCACAGTGATTATGAAGCGGAACTCCAGGAAGCCTGCCGGTTGGTGGCGGATGGGCTGGATTTCGCAGATTACGAGCTGGTGTATCAGAGCCGCAGCGGTCCGCCGCATGTCCCGTGGCTGGAGCCGGACATCTGCGATGCGCTGAAAGCGATGCACAGTGAACAGGACATCACCAATGTGCTGCTGGTGCCGATTGGCTTTATCTCCGACCATATGGAAGTGCTGTTCGACC
>JAIOHN010000001.1 GCA_019912985.1 Anaerolineae bacterium
GATGAGCCGCTTCCGTCGTCTGGTGCGGGACTACGAACGCCTGCCTGAAACCTTGAAAGGACTGCATTTTCTGGCTTTTGCCATGATTATGCTGCATCGCTTCGTCCAAACTATCGCTTTTTGTCTCTAAAGTGCATAACACGCTCTAGCCCGAGCCAGTCGTGAACCAGCAAATTTCAGATTACAGAGACTCGGGCTAAAAGAGGAAACTACTGCTTTTCGACTTCAGGCCGTTCGCCACGCTGTGGGAAACGTTTGAGATTGGCTTCCAGGCGATTCGCGAAACGAGTCAAAACATCAGGTGGTGTGTGAAAGCGGAGGCTGACGACGTTATTCTCGCGTGGCATAAGCACCTTGGTGGGTGGCTGAAATTCATCCATCAAATTCACCGTCAAACCGACTACGTCACCATCTTGCTGAATGACATCAAAGCTCACATCTGGCTCTGAGAACCCCCAGGACTCGGTACTGATCACTTCGCCAGCACTCAACGCCCGCAGCCAGGCCACACAATCCGCAACTTCCCAGGTCAAAGCGCCAGCATCTTCCACCTGCCAGCGCCAGGCCCCATGGACCGATTGCAGCACAACCTGAAAAATAAGCCAGTTAGCATCATAAATGTCTCGAAAATCATCCTGAAATTCGTATCCCGCAACCGATATTTCTATGCGAAAACGGTCGTTTTCCAGAATTGCAGGCATCATACCTCCTGTTACCATGTGTAGCACACGTTCCACTTTACATCATTCCAGCTGGAATAAACACCTAATTTGTGGTTTGTTGAACAAACGCAAATGTGGCATAATCCATCAGTCATGTAAGTGAAGATTTTATTAACTCACTTTTTGCGCAGCCCCAGACGCACGTATTCCACCTTAATGCAGGCGTTGGTCGCAATCGCGATCCCAGCATCAAGCGCCTTCTGCTTGGCAGCGGTATCATGTACCCCCAACTGCGCCCAAACCGCTGCAACACTATTGGCAATCGCATCATCAACGACACTCGCCAGATATTCTGAGCGGCGAAATACATTCACAAGATCAATCTTCTCCGGCACATCGGCCAATGTTGCATAACATTTTTGTCCGTCAATGGTATCGACGGTGGGATTCACAGGATAAATGATATAGCCTGCACCACGCAAAAATTGCGCGATCTGGTAACTGGTACGACTCGGATTATCCGAATGCCCTACCACGGCGATCACCCGCGACTGCTTTAGAACATCACGCATCAACTGATCATCTCGGTTTAAATCTGGCAAATTTTTCTCCCTTGTCGATTAACTCGCCTTGATTTTACATCTCTCTCCACTCCATGATATGATACCTTTCAAAGGTTGTCTTGCGACCAAGGAGCAGGGAGAACATGCCACCGAACGTGGACGCAATGGTGCGTGAAGGCATCAATGCATACCGTGCTGGAAACAAAAACGAAGCGCGTGCTTTGTTGTTTAAAGCGGTCGAATTGGATGAAAGACATGAGCAGGCCTGGCTCTGGCTCAGTGCAGTTGTTGATTCCCTTGATGATCAACAAACTTGTCTGGAAAATGTGCTGACGGTCAATCCTAGTAATGAGCGTGCGCGCCAGGGGTTGCGTATTCTGGAGCAGCGACGTGGCGGCAGTAATATGCCAGTGACCAGCCCGGAGATCGGAAGTTCCACGCCTGCGCCCGATATAGAAGAAGAGGACCCGTTCGCCAGTATTAGTTTTACCGACCCTTTACCAGAAGAGCCAGCGACATTCACACCGGAACCGCCACCAGTCGAAGAGGAGGAAGAAGATCTCAACGCTCCTGTAGACTGGGCAACCATTGAAACCAGCAGCGCCAGCGCGTTACGCCCTACGAATGAGCTCACACCCGATGACTATGACGATTGGGTCACAGGGCTAAACTTAAAAAGCGGCGCGGAAGAAGACCTCAATGATAATCCCTTTTCTTCGCCATCCTTATTGGATGAAACCGCCAGAGATGCATTCGGTTTTGAGGAAGATACCAGCGAAGCCACCTTTGATGAAGAGTCGCCTTTTGGCGTCGCCGAAACTGACTTCGGCGATGATGAACCTTTCGGCGCAGAGATCGATTTTGAAGAACGTCTTGCGGCCTCACCGCCATTAGCTGTCAATAATCCAGTTTCGATGATGTCTCCAAGCGGAACAACGGATGACCCATTGCTCGATGACATTGTGGCGGAAGAAGACGAAGAATTTGATTTCGATGAGGATTTCGATGATCTCGCAATCGATTCGATTGATCCAGAAGAATATTTCAAGAGCATTCCCAATGAAATTCGGGCCACGCGTCTACCCGGATCGGTGGAACGCTACCCGGTGCTGATAATCCTTGGACTGCTCCTGTTTGTCGCAATCAATATCGGAGCGCTGGCCCTGGTGATAATGACCCTGACAACCGTTTAATGCGGCTGGACAAGCGCCGGACTCGTATGCTAAAATGCCACATCATTACGCCCCAAGTTTATGTTTGAAAGGAGCATGTGGTCTGGCAGCAGCGGACCACAGATGAGAATCAATGGCTAATCATAAATCCGCGTTAAAGCGTATTCGTCAGAACGAGAAACGACGCCAGTACAATCGCACTTTTCGCAATCGGGCGCGCACCTATGTTAAACAGGCGCGTACAACGATTGAGGGTGGTGATGTGCAGGAAGCAATCGAGGCCACCAAAGTCGCCATCCGCGATTTGGACATGGCTGCAAGCCGTGGTGTAATTCATCCCGGCAATGCTGCGCGCCGTAAAAGTCGCCTGATGAAGCAGTTGAACGAACTTCAAAGCCAATCGTAATATTGCTCAAATTCGTTTGAGTCGAATTGGCTGACCTCCAGGTCAGCTTTTTTCGTTTCTGATGAAGATGAATTTAAGCGGGGACGTCAAGGCGATAGCCGACACCGCGCACGGTTTTCAAGTAACGCGGCTTGCTCGGGTTTTCTTCAATTGCCTCGCGAATCCAGCGAATGTGGACATCCAGGGTGCGGGTATCCCCCATGTAAGCAGTGTTCCAGACCTGCTCCATCAATG
>JAIOHN010000147.1 GCA_019912985.1 Anaerolineae bacterium
GTTATAACAACATCGCCTCCGATTACCGCCAGCAGGTGGCTGATCTGGCGAATTATCGTCCGTCCTTCCAGACAGTGCGTATTCTTGATGCACAGGGTCAGCTTCTGGCCGACCTGACCAGTCAGGATGGCGGTGATCGTACGCCGCTGAATTCATTAGCGCGGATCTCGCCAGAGCTGATCTACTCCGTGGTTTCGGTGGAGGATGAACGCTACTTCGAGAATCCGGGCTACGACCCCATCTCGATTTTCCGCGCCTTTGTGCAAAATATCGGGGCCGGATCGGTCGTTTCTGGGGCCAGCACTATCACACAGCAGGTCGCCAGCCGTTTAATTTTGCAGGACAGCACGCCCACAGCAGATAACAAACTGCGCGAAATCGTGATCGCTTCCGAGATCGCGCGACGTTACAGTAAAGCCGAAATCCTGCTGCTGTATCTCAACGAAATCCCCTTTGGCAATCAATCCTTCGGTGTCGAGGCTGCCGCTCAGTTCTACTTCGATAAACCGGCGGCGGAAATCAACCTGACCGAAGGCGCGATGTTGGCTGCGCTGATCGGTGCGCCGAGTGCTCGTAACCCGGTCACCAATCGCAGCGAAGCCTTCGCGCAGACCGATAACGCCCTGCGGATTATCGCATCGGTACCCTGCCTGAATTTCACAGAAGTGGCCGGGGTTAACGGAGAATACTGCATTGATCGCAACCGTATCCTCAACGCCCAGGATAATTTCACTGGTCAGACACTGGTGCAGCGGGCCGAGGTTCAGGCGCGTGATTATCTGCCGCGCGAAACACAGATTGATTATCCGCACTTTGTGTTCTACGTGCTGGAAGAACTGGAGAGCCAGTTTGACGTAGCAGAAATTTACCAGCGCGGCTTTGTGGTACGCACCACACTCAACGCCGTCATTCAGGATAGCGCCGAACAGGCCTTGCGGAACAAGCTCAACACCATCGGCTTGAACGGTGCCAACAACGGCGCAGTGATGGTTACAGACCCCACCAGCGGTGCAATCCTGGCGATGGTCGGCAGTGCGAATTTTAACAACCCAGATATTTCTGGTCAGGTCAACAACGTCTTCGCCTGGAACCAACCGGGATCGACCATCAAACCTGTGATGTATGCCAAGGCGCTTGATGGGGTGGGTGATCGCAATGGCAATGGCGTGATTGACTACAGCGAATATCTGACTGCGGCCAGCATCCTGTGGGATGTGCCGACTCAGTATACCGATCCGCCTTATACACCAGTGAATTTCGACGGCGTTTATCGCGGTCCGGTTTCCGTGCGTAGAGCATTGAGCAACAGTCTTAATGTCCCGGCAGTAAAAGCCTTTGATTTCATCGGGGCCGAAGGATTTGTCGAAATCTCACGGCGGCTTGGCCTGACCTTTGAGAGTGATACACGCGGCGAACCACCCGTGATTGGCCGCCCGTCGGCAGTTGGCGCGACCGATGTGCGCCTGTTTGATATGATGCAGGCTTACGGCGCGATCGCCAACAACGGCGTGCTTACCTCTCTATACTCCATCGAAAGTGTCACCGACTCCGATGGTAATGAGGTCCCACTGCAAGGGCGTGATGAGCCTGCACGAGCGCTGCGGGCGCAGGTGGCATTCCTGCTGCAAAACATCCTGAGTGATGACGCCATCCGAGCCGAGGCATTTGGTGCCAACAGCGTCCTCAACGTCAACGGGTACCCCGGGCTGGTGGGCGCAAAAACCGGCACGACCAATGATATTCGCGATCTGTGGACGATGGGCTTCGCCCGTAATCTGGTCACAGGTGTCTGGATTGGGCGGGTCGATGATGCGCCAATGCGGAATCTGGATAGTCTTTCCACGTCTGCCGAAGTATGGAATCAGGTGATGAAAACGGCGCTTGATCGGCGTCCGCGTCCACCCGGATTCCAGAATCCAGGTGATATTGTCCAGCTTACCATCTGCGATCTGACAGGCACGCTCCCCGGCGATAACTGTCCAGGGCGGCGTAACGAGCTGTTTGCGGTCAATCAGCCGCCACCACCACCCGAACAGGGTATCGTGGTATCAATCCCGATTGACACCTGGACATTCCGCCGCGCCAATGACATTTGCCCGGATAATGTTGAGTTCCGCACTTTCGCCAATGTCTCTGACCCCTTTGCCATCGCCTGGTTGACCACGACTGGCCGTCAGACAGCCAATTTATTAGGGCTGCCACAGGATATTCAAACCCCACCCGATCAGGCTTGCGATCTCAATACCACCCTGCCGACAGCGCTTCTTGCCGCACCAGCGGATGGTGCAACCGTCGAAAATGTGATTCAGATCACGGGGGCAGTAGCGGCACCTAATTTCGCGCGCTACCAGCTTGAATATGCGCCGCTGAGTAATTCCAACAACTTCGTGCCGATCACCGGGGCCATCACCGAGCAGCGCCCAACCAATGGCTCAGTCCTGGGCGAATGGGATACCCGCAACGTCCCCAACGGAGATTACATCATCCGGCTGGCGATGTTCGCCACGCAGGAATCGGGCGGTGGTTATCTCTACCGAACCACACGTGTACGCGTCGAGAATGTGCTTCCGACCGCAACACCGACACCGACCCAACCAAGTCCGACTCCAACCGCAATTGTGCCGGTTATCACGGATACAACCGTACCATTCCCATCGGTAACACCGCTCACCCTGCCGACGGCAGATACATTTAATAACCAGGGAGGCGGCTTTATCCCGCCGTCTGTCACGCCTGGGGTACAGCTCGCCCCTGGTGTACCCACGCCGACGATCAGCGTCGGATAACCGCACTTGTTCACGTTTACAAAGAATCGACAGGGCGCTCAAATGAGCGCCCTGTTTGTTTGACTGCTTATGCCCTAGACCCCATCAGGCGATGGTGACATCCTCGCACAGATACACATCCTGAATCAGATTGAGCAGCTGCACACCTTCTGCCATGGGGCGCTGGAAAGCTTTACGACCACTGATCAGGCCGGTGCCACCCGCGCGTTTATTGACAACCGCTGTCCAGGCAGCCTCAGCAAAGTCGTTTGCACCACTGGCCCCACCGGAGCTAATCAGTCCGATGCGACCCATATAGCCATTCGCCACCTGATAGCGTGTCAGATCAATGGGGTGCTCGCTGGTGAGCTGCGTATAAATTCGCTCATCGAGCTTCCCGTAAGACGAATTGCCGCTGTTGAGCGCCTTATAGCCGCCGTTGTTGGTGGGCAGTTTCTGCTTGACGATGTCAGCCTCAATCGTGACACCCAGGTGATTGGCCTGCCCGGTCAGGTCAGCGGAGCCTTCGTAGTTGGTGCCGTCCACCGCAAACTCGGAATTGCGCATGTAGCACCACAGCACCGTCGCCATACCCAGTTCATGGGCATAAGCAAAAGCCTGCGCGACTTCGACCAATTGGCGCGTACTCTCGGCTGAGCCAAAGTAAACGGTCGCGCCGACGGCAACCGCTCCCATATCCCAGGCTTGTTTGATGGTGCCAAACATGACCTGGTCGTACTTGTTGGGGTAGGTCAGCAGTTCATTGTGATTGATTTTGACCATGAACGGAATCTTATGGGCATACTTGCGTGCCACGGCACCAAGCACACCGAATGTGGATGCAACCGCGTTGCAACCACCCTCGATTGCCAGTTCGACAATCCCTTCAGGATCAAAGTAGCGGGGATTGGGGGCGAATGAGGCACCAGCAGAATGCTCGATTCCCTGGTCAACTGGCAGGATTGAGAGATAGCCAGTCCCGCCCAATCGTCCGTGATTGAACATCTCCTGCAAGCTGCGCAACACGCGCGGGCTGCGATCCGTCTCACTGTAAACCCGGCTCACAAAGTTGGGGCCAGGGATGTAAAGATCGTTGCGGTTAATGGTCTTGCTTGTGTGGTTGAGCAAATACTCAGCATCATCACCAAGAAGTTCCGTAATCCGGTCCAGACCATAAGTGGTGGTTTGTTCAGCAACAGCCATATGTCAATAGCACAGCCCATGTGGGCTGTACATTTCTCCTTTCAATACTCTGTGGCGACAAGGGGGAAGCGTTTACAATCCTTAATACTTCCCTGACTTTTATCGATAAGGGTTATCGAGTTTATTATATAATCGAATCACTGAAGATGACTACTGTCGACACGGCCCTCACGGTCATCAACCCTAAGTTACTGCAGGATGCGCATGATCAGTATACGTCTTACAAAGGTATCTCACTATTGGAATCGTATCTGGCGCGGGTTAACAAAACCATCGCCACTGCTACAGGATTCTGAAGAAATTCAATCAGCACGCCTTCTGACAGCGCTGCTGCTGGTCTTCACTTTACTGATTGCTGGTTTCGCGGTTGTATATTATTTTTTGACACCGGATACTACGTTCAGCTACAACACATTAGCGATACTTTCAATTCTTATACTAATAATGGAATATGCCATCAGTCGCACACGCTATTATCGTCTGGCAGCGGCTTTATTAGTCGTCACGATTATTAGTTTTGTCGTTGGCATTATCCTGGCACTCTCCGATAAACCCCACATTATTCTTTTGCTGACCTACCTGCCAGTTGTCGTGATGATTAGTAGCTTAATCTTCTCACTTCCCGTCACGATCATGGTGTTCGGTACGACGCTGACCATCACCATGCTAATCCTGCTGCATCAGCAGATGCTGCAAGGCATCCACTTAAATATTGTCTATGTCAATATTATGATGTCAGCGCTGTTCATCCTGTCTGCCTGGCTCCGAAGCCGGGCGAAGGCCGAACTCAGACGGAACGCCACCGCACTGGAAAATGAGCGTAATTTGCTGCGCACTGTGATCGATTCCATGCCGGACCATATCTATGTCAAGGATAGGAATTATCAGTTTCAACTGGCGAACCAGGCCATGCTGAAGTGGCATGGCAAAACACATTCGGATGAGATTCGCGGCCAGACTGATAAAGATTTATACGGCGAAGCGGTGTGGAATATGACCCACGACACGGAAGTCAATATTCTGACTACCGGCGATTCGCTTGTGGATCTGGAAATCGAATATAAAGACCGGCACGGTTCTAAAAACTGGATACTCGCCACAAAGGTGCCATTTTATAACTCGCAGGGTCAGTTGCAGGGTTTAATTGGCATCCACCGCAATATCACCGCGCAAAAAGAAGTGGAGATTGCCCTGAAAAATGAACACAATCTCCTGCAATATCTGATTGACAACCTCCCTGATGCAGTTTATGTCAAAGACCTTGAGGGGCGCTTCCTGGTGGCGAACCAGGTTTGCTGGGAGATGAATAATTTTTCCTCTTTAGAGGAGATCATTGGCAAGTCAGATTTTGACATCTTTGATCAAGTGGAGGCCCAACGCCTGCGCGAGTCTGAAGCAAAAATCATGCAAGAAGCAAAGCCAGTGATTAATTACGAGGCGGATACCATTGATTTCCGAAATGAACGCTTGGTGATGTTAATCACCAAGCTGCCGCTTTACGATGCAAACGATCGGATCATCGGATTGATCGGCATCAACCGCAATATTACGGCTTACAAGCTGGCGCAGGAACAAATGCATGAACTCACGGCTGAGCTGAAACAACAGGCTCACCTCATGGACGAAGTGCTGTCCAACACGCCTGATCATATCAACATGCACGATGCTGAAGGTCACTTTATCTACAGCAACGCACCTGCCCTGGCAGCGGTTCACCTTCCGAAAGAGGCCGTCATCGGCAAAACCTGGCGTGATCTGGGTTTTCCCGAATCGATTGGACTGGCCTTTGAGAAAAGCTTGGCGCGGGTTTTCGAGCATGGCGAAACCATCACAACCGAATCCGATTTCCCGACCTACAACGGCACCTACTTCGAGTCCATCCTCAGCCCCATTCATGATGTCGATGGCAACGTGATTGCCGCGGTGAATACCATTCGCGATATTACCCGCCGCCGCAAAATGGAGAATAAACTCGTCGAAGAGCGGAATTTATTGCGCGCCTTGATTGACAACATTCCAATGGCGATCTATGTCAAAGACACGGAAAGCCGCTTCCTGCTGGCGAATGAACTCTGCCTCCAAGATGCGCGGCAAACGAGCATAGAGGCGATACTGGGTAAAACGGATTTTGATCTGTTTCCCACAGAATATGCTCAAGCGTTTCGTGAAGAAGAAATGCGGATTATGGAAACAGGGGAGCCGATCATCAATAAGGAACGCGAATATCAGCGTGTCGATGGGCCTTATCAATCGCTGCTGGTTACGAAAATCCCGATTTATGATGCCGAGGGAAACGTGATTGGGATTGCGGGTGTCAATCACGACATTACAAATTTAAAACAGATCGAAATGCGTACCCGCCATTTCGCCTATCTGATCAATAACATCACCGACGCCGTCATCTCGATCACCATCGACAACCACATCACCAGTTGGAACGAAGGTGCTCAAAAACTCTATGGCTGGCAGGCGGATGAGGTGATGGGCAAGAACATCACCGACATTACGCCCACTGTCATGACACCGGAAGCTTACGACAAGCATATGATCAGACTCATGGAAGAGGGTTATTGGGCCGGGGAGATGGTCCAGTACCAGCGCGATGGCACCCCAATTGATGTCCATATGTCTGTTTCACTGGTGCGTGATGATTCGGGTAATCCCATTGGCATTGTCAGCCTCAGCCACGACATCACCGAACAGAAAGTTGCCGAGCGGCAGCGGATGCAGCTCTATATCGAACGCGAGCGCAGTAACGTGTTGCGCCGCTTTATCAGTGATATGTCGCATGACCTGCGCAACCCACTGGCGACACTCAAGGTAAGTATGTATCTGTTGCGTAAAACCCTGGACGACGAGGCGCGACGTGAGCATCACTTCAGCGTGATGGACAAGTATATCGAGCGCCTGGAAGCGATGCTCGAAGACCTGTTGAGTATGTCGCGGTTAGATCGCGATGATGCTGAGTTCGAGTTCGAGAAAAGCAACCTGGTTGAAGTCATTGACAGCGTGATCCTTGAGCAGGAGGCGCTGGCGCTGGCGCGTGATCAAACGCTGACCTATACAGCAGAAGCGGATCTCCCCGACGTGCTGTGCGATCAGAACATGATCCGACGCGCGCTAATCAACCTGATCGTCAACGCGATCCATTACACGCCTGAAGCGGGCAGCATCATGGTTCGCGTCTATCGCAAAGCGGATTTCATTGCCACCGAAATCAAGGATACCGGGATCGGCATCCCTGAAAGCGACATAGAGCATATCTTCGACCGCTTCTTCCGCGCGGACCCCGCCCGTCAGACCGATACTGGCGGCACTGGCCTTGGGTTATCCATCACCCAGCGCATTGTGGATGCACACGGCGGTGAAATCACGGTAGAAAGTGAGGTCGGTCAGGGCAGTACCTTCACCGTCCTGCTGCCCATTATCAACCAGAACGTCTGCCATGACATTTCTTGAATTTGAGGCCGCTGCCACAGGGACAGGGATCATTACGGCCCACCCCCACGAACTTCCGCTCAAGTGCGAGTTTCTCCTGGGCCAGCGTATACATCACGTTGGCCGGTGGGCGACCATACGCCAATTCGCGGGCCATCAACTTCATCGGGTGATCAACGTGATTGAAGAAGGCCCGATAACCCGCACACAGATAATTTAAGCCCGGCTCACCTGTAGGCGTCTCGATAAACCGATTTTTGGGGCAGCCGCCGTTGCACACAAAACGCACTTCGCACTGGCGGCAGTAATCCGGCAGACTGTCGCGTTTGGCCTGCCCGAATTCAAACTGCTTATCTGAGGCGACGATCTCCGTCAGCGGAATGACTTGCAGATTGCCAAGTTTGTGCTTTGGCTCCACGAAATGATCGCAGGAGTAGACATCGCCATTATGTTCCAGCGCCAATGCCGTGCCGCAGGTTTCTTCAAAGATGCATAGACCAGGGCGATTGCCGGTCCAGGCCGCCAGCGCAACATCAAAAATCTGCACGAAGATGCGCCCCACGTCATTCATGACCCATTCGTCAAAAATATCGCTCAGGAAACGGCCATACTGTTCGGCAGTGACTGAACGCTCGGTGACGGCATCACCTTCCTGAAAGCCGGTGTCATTATCGCGCTCGACAATCGGGATAAACTGCATGAATTGAGTGCCGACTTCATCGCGCAGGAAACGGTAAATCTCCAATGGGTGCGGGACATTGGCCGCATGGACTGTCGTCAGCACGTTGAAATCCACACCATGCCGCTTGAGATAATCCAGGCCGCGTATTACGCGGCTGAAGGTTGGCTGACCGCCTTTATCAACGCGGTAGGCATCGTGGATGTGACTTGGGCCATCAATGCTGATACCGATCAGAAAATCGTTTTCCTTGAAGAAGCTGCACCACTCATCATCCAGTGTGACGCCATTGGTCTGGAAGGCGTTGTAAATACGCATACCGGGTTTTTTGTACTTTTGCTGGTAAGCAACCGCCTGCTTAAAGAAATCCAGCCCCATCAGGGTAGGTTCGCCACCCTGCCAGGCAAAGGTCACTTCCGGCACCTGCTGGGCCTCAATGTACTGGCGCGTGTATTCCTCCAGCAAATTATCCGACATGCGAAATTCACTGTTGGGATAGAGTTTTTCTTTGGAGAGAAAATAACAGTATTTGCAGTCCAGGTTGCAGATGGCCCCACGCGGTTTGGTCATCAGGTGAAAGGCGGGTGGTGCCATGCGAGGCGTATCAATCATAAAATAATGCCTGTCATATTGTTGAAAAGACAGGCATTATTATGACGTATCTCTGTTTTATTGCAATGCACAGCCTAGCGTGGTTCGATCACCGAAACCGGCGCAATCTCCGCCAGCCCAGACTCAAGCACCTCCGCATCGCCCACGACGACGATCACCAGATTATCCAGGTGGATCACCTCCTGGGCCGCAGCCTGCACTGCCTCGACATCGACCACCTCAACATCACCGAGATAGTCGCTCAGCACGCTGATGGGCAAGCCACGCAGCCGCAGTGACGCCAGTGTGTCAATGAAATCCTGGTACGTTTCCAGCCGCAGCGCAAAACTGCCGATGAGACTGGACTTCACCTGATCCAGTTCTTCCGCTGAAACCGGCGCGGTCTGAATCGATTCGAGTTCGGTGAGGATTTCTTGCAGCGCCAGCGCTGCCGTATCATTGCCTGCCGACCCGGCAACGACGAACGTCCCCTGATCAACCGGGAAACTCACGGACGAGTAGATGCCATAGGTATAGCCTTTGTCCTCGCGCACGTTACGGAACAGGCGTGAGGTCGCAGAACCTCCAAGCACGCCGCTCATCACGCTGACCGCCTGCCGCTCTGGAGCGTCGCCATCAATCGCCAGGTTGCCGATAGCAAACTGCGCCTGCGTACTGCCCGGTCGATTCACCAGATAAATCTGCTGGCCTTCAGGTGATGCAGGCTGCTCATAAGTCACGGATGCTGCTTCACCGCTGTCCGGCCATTCGCCAAAGTATTCCTGCACCAGCGGCTCAACTTCCGCATAACTCAGGTCGCCCGTGACAAATAACAATGCACCATCAGGGTTGCGTAGAGATTCGTAGTAGTTCACCAGATCATCACGGGTGATCGACTGCACCGTTTCCTGAGTTGGAATCGCCCCATAAGGGTGATCGCCATAGACCAGGGTGCTGAAGGCACGGCTCGCCAGCGACGCAGGATCTGCCAGGGTGGTTTCCAGCCCGGTGAGGAAACTGTCCTGCTCTACCTGGAATGCTTCTTCTGGAAATGTTGGATTAAACGTGACATCCGACAGCAGATCAAAGCCCAGTTCCATATCGTCGCGCAGTGCCAGCAGACCAATGAGGAACGAATCTCTGCTGCTGCTGGCCCCCATAAAGCCGCCTACCTGCTCGATTGAACCGGCGATTTCCTGGGCGCTGCGGGTTTCCGTGCCTTTGGTAATCACACTGGCGGTCAGACTGCTCAAACCAGCCAGATCATTGGATGCCAGACTGCTGCCACCGGGCAGATACAGGTCGAGCGAGACGATTGGCAGGCCGGGCTGGTGAATAACGATCACTTCCAGGCCATTATCAAGTGTCTGATCTTCGATTTCTGGCAGCGTAAATTCGGAGATGGGCAGCGGTTCCGGCGGCTCGGACTGGGTCAGGAT
>JAIOHN010000148.1 GCA_019912985.1 Anaerolineae bacterium
TTATTACCCTCATGGATGCGAAAGATAAAAACTTTATTTTACCTTGATCTTTATTTTACCTTGAATTCGTTAAAGACAATAACGATATACATTGCGTTTGTATCAGACTCCAAACTTTGGGCTTGAGTCGTTTCTTCCACGCTGCAAATCCCGGTATCAAGGGCTATGAAAGCAGAACTAAACAACTATTCCTACGAAAAATAAGTGTTTTCCCGCATAGTTCTTATAAAGATAAAGGATAAAATTACGAAACACTAACACTTGGTGACTATAATTGTAGTTGCGAATATCGGAAACGGAAATTTTACCGATTAGCTCATATACAGGAGGTGTGTCATGTTAGGTGTCATGTCCAAAAACTGGTGGATGGTTGCGCTGCGTGGTGTGGCCGCGATCATCTTCGGCATCCTCATTATTCTGTTCCCGAATCTGGCGATTGGAACATTTGTATTTGTGTTCGCTGCTTATGCGCTGGTGGACGGGATTTTCACCATCATTAATGCTGTGCAGAATCGGAATCAGTCCCGCTGGTGGGTTTACCTGTTGGAAGGTATCATCGGCGTGATTGCCGGTATCGTGGTGTTTGCGAACCCGTTGTTCTCGGCCATTACTTTGCCACTGTTTGTGTTATATATCGTCGCTTTCTGGGCCATCTTCACGGGCGTTTCCGAGATTGTGGCGGCATTTCAACTGCGTAAAGAGATCGAGGGTGAGTTCTGGCTGGGTTTGAGCGGTCTGCTGTCGTTAGTATTTGGCATTTTGCTGCTCGTTAATCCAGGCGAAGGCATTCTCACGTTGCTATTTATTGTCGCCGCCTACGCCATTATTTTTGGTGCCATGCTTATCATGCTGGCGTTCCGTCTGCGTGGCTTGCGTGCCTGATCAAACAAGTATGGGCGGGTGCAAAATCCGCCCTTGCTGATTATGCTTCGCATCGTTGGAAAACATACCAGGTGCGGGATCGGCCAGACGGCTGAACGAAGCTAAATTTGCTTATGCTTTTGAAGGATACGCCAGTCCAGGTACTGTGGTAGACTGTGCGCTGTGAAGCATTTCTTCGTTCACCAGGATCAACGTTTGCCCTGATTCCAGTCTAACGACTGAGGATACAAAACGCGATTCGTGTGTTTCTTTTGGCGCAGATTCCGGGATATGCTGCACATCATCCACGTCATCCACGACCAACCCCATCAGATTTTCCCCCGAATGGATGGCGATAATAGGTGTGGATAGCGTAAGTGTGGCCTCTGATTCGCCGAACAGCACGCGCAGATCCGTCACGGGCATGATCATGTCGCGCAGTGTCAACATACCGAGCACTTCTGGCGCTGCACCCGGTAGCTCGGTCAGTGAGACCATCTGTAACACTTCGATGACACTCGCGATATTGATCCCATACCAGTAGCGACCAATACGAAAACTCAAATAGTGATTTGTGATCAAAACTACCCTCCCTCGACCAGAAGCTTTGCATTCAGGTGCAGCATACTGGCGCTTTCTTGAATTTCCAGCATGTCCACACATTCCTGGAAGTGATCAAGGCCCTGACCAATCCATGTTTCGTGCTTATCGGCGTGCAGCGAACAGGAGAACTCCACACCATACGCTGGTATGTCAAAAATCGTTATTTCCACTGATACGGCGCTATCCTGTGCTGCCAGGATCAGTTCTCCCAGCGCCGTCATCGCCGTAGAGGCTCTCGCTGTGAAAAGCGGCGGCCAACGCAGTGGTGTGAGTTGTGTGCGTAAGGTTGCCCTCGCCTGAGCAATATCAAATGTACCTTGTATACGTACGCTTGTGGACTTTATCACCCACCTCCACTTGGAATCATTGCCATATTCTTCATAGTTGCTATCAAATGGTCGATCGCAAATTGATCTTTGGGAATGTAGTCGATCGCACCAGCATCAATCCCTTTCATCATGTCTTTCGACTCCGCAGCAGAAGTTAACATAATAATCGGAATATCATTGGTTTCAGGATCACGTTTAATGCGGCGGCAGACCTGATACCCATCCATTGTGGGCAAATTTATATCCAGAACAATCAGATCAGGATGCTGTGCCTGAACCAGTCGTAAGCCCTGGGGGCCATCGGATGCAATAATCACATCAATGTTGTAGCTGGAAAGGTAGGCTGCGACTTGTTGAGCCTGTGTTTCGCTGTCTTCAATAATCAAAACGACAGGTGCATATTTCTCCATCAAAGTCCCTTGTTTTGTTGAAATGAGCAGAGTAAGGGCGCAATATCGTTTAAGGGTGTTGTGTGGGTGACGATTCCCCGCGCGACAGCTTCACCGGGCATCCCGAACACGGCTGAGCTTTCTTCATCCTGGGCAATGGTGGTTGCGCCAGTGTGATACAGTCGGGTCAGTCCTTCCACACCATCCTTCCCCATGCCGGTAAGCATGACCCCAATTGCGCGTTTGCCATAGACCTGGGCTGCCGAGTCGAACAGCACATTGGCCGATGGAACATGGTAAGTCTTCGGTTGGTCAGTTATGGCAAATTTTTCTTGCTGACTGAAGTAAAGATGTTTGCCCACTGGTGCCAGGTAGATGCGTCCAGCGCATGGTTGATCGCCCGGTACCGCAGCTTCAATGGTTAAGGGTGTCAATCCGTTTAACCATGTGACCAGTGAGGAGAAAAAGTCATGTGCAATATGCTGCACGATGACAATAGGCAGATCAAATGTTGGCGGTAAGCTCTGGATAATGCTAGCCAGTGCTGCGGGGCCGCCGGTTGAAGCAGCGATTGCGATAATCGCTGGTTTTTTCAAAGTGCTGCTGGCATTGCTTGCGGCTTCAGAAACAGGTGACTCGCGCTTGCTAGTATGATTTCGATGTTGAATGACATACACGCTTGACATTGCCCTGACTGTTTTGATCAACTGTTCCGCCTGTGCAGGGAAATCAGGGTCCAGAGGGCCAACTGGTTTGGTTAACACAGTCAATGCGCCTTGTCGCAGCGCCTGGAAAGCGACTTCCACTTCGCGGCCAGCTATACTGCCACTGATCATGACAATTGGTGTAGGGACGGTCGCCATGATCTCATAAGTGGCTTCCAATCCATCCATTTCTGGCATGGTGATGTCCATCAGGATCACATCCGGCTTAATTTGTCCCGCGAGTCTCACCGCCAATAATCCGTTATTCGCCTGTCCCACCACCTGCATATCCTGTGTGCTGTTGATGAGTGCCGTCAGTAACTGGCGGCAGGTTTCACTGTCATCGACGATTAAGACTCTTATCATCGTTCCACCGTTCATCTATAGGAGTTGTTCGATCGTCGTGAGTAATTCCGCTTGATCGAAACCCCGTTTTACGATATACGCGTTTGCTCCAGCAAGCATACCACGTTCACGATCATCGCTGCTTTCCAGTGATGTGACCAGAATGAGAGGCATTTCACTGTAATCTTCATCCTCGCGTACCGTACGGGTGAGTTCGAAGCCGTTCATGTTTGGCATTTCAATATCGCTGACGATAATATCAACCGGATTATCGCGCAGTTTCTGGATTCCTTCGCGTCCATCTGTCGCGGTAAAGACTGTGTATCCGGCTGCTTCCAGAATATTCTTCTCCAACGTCCGAGTCGTGATTGAATCATCAACCACCAGAATGTTTGCGTGGCGTTTGACATCTCGGTTTTCGTCCACGACTGTCGTGCTTGCCATATGTGAGCCACGCGCAGACCGAACCAGATCCGCAGGGCTTAGGACGATGATCGGTTCGCCATTACCGAGCATTGCGGTTCCGGTGACATTGCGGACACATTTCAAAGGCGTTTCCAAGGGCTTCACCGCAAATTCTTGCTCTGTCACGGCATCATTGACCAGCAAAGCCAGCTTTTGATCCGCGACGGTAAGGATGATGGCCAGGTCTTGTTCGCCTTTAGCAGGCGTGTAAGGGCGTTCCAGCAACGTCGATAAGCGCGCCAGAGGCAGCGGTTTGTCATCCACTTTGAGCATTCGCTTGCCGCTGATGGTCACAAATGATTCTGGATGAATGATTTTCTCGACGGACAATAGCGGAATAGCGTATTGATCGTTTCCTGCACGGACAATCAGCCCACGAGTCATCGCCATTGAGGTGGGTACAATCAGTTCAAACTGTGCCCCCTGACCCGGCTTGTTGATGATCGTGATGCGTCCCTGCATTTTCTCCAATCGTTCGCGCACAATATCCAGGCCGATGCCACGCCCTGCTAACTCGGTGATTTCGCTGGCTGTGGAAACACCAGGCATAAATGCCATGCTGATGTCATCATTCGTCATGTCCAGGTCAGCATCCTGGTAGTGCTTGGCGTAGGAATCACGGAGCTTTTCAAGATCAAATCCACGCCCATCATCCATGACATGAATGTGGACTTCACTACCGCGCTGCAATACCTGTACTGTTACCCGTCCAGTGCCATCTTTGCCTGCTTTGATGCGTTCTTCCGGTGCTTCGATACCATGCCCAACCGCGTTGCGTAACAGATGGATGAGCGGGTCTTTGAGAAGTTCGAGCACCTTTTTGTCTAGCTCAATATCCTGCCCATGGACCTCGAATTCAACCTGTTTGTGTTCGGTACGGGCGGCATCCCGTACCACGCGTTCCAGAACCAGTGTGATTGTCTGGAAGGGGATCATTCGCACATGGCGGACTTTCTCTTGCAGGTTGTCCATAACCATCTGCAGGCGCAGGGTATCTCTATTGGTGGCCTGATCCAGGTCGCCGAACATCTGCACAAAGTTATCCATAATGCTTGCGTGACGATGCAAAGCATCATGGAGTTGAACTGCCGTTTCGCCTTGAATACGTGGCAGTAGTGACTTGATCTCGCGCCAGCTTTTTGACCAACGGTTGATCTGGTAGCGCATCTCGATAATTTCGTTCAGGCGCTGTTCGGCACTGATCCGTGAAACGAGCAGTTCTCCTACCTGCGCCATTAAATCATCGAGTTTACTGACCGAGACGCGAATCGTATCAGCCGCCGCGCTATTGTTGGCGGCTGTCTGCGGGGCAGGGGCTACCGCTTCCTTCGGTTGTTGCGTGGTCACTTCCGCTTCATCTGCCTGATGGTTGGTCGGCGCTGCTTCTGCTGGCGGCTTCTGTGGTGGAGAGGGCGCTGCTTCTGCTGGTGGCTTCTGTGATGGAGATAGCGCTGCTTGCAGCCGCTCTTTGAGCGCCTCGACATCGGCTTCGCGTTGGTTGAGTACAGCCTCAATTGCATCCAGGTTATCATAGAGGATGTCGCAGATAGCGACATTCAAAACCAGACCGTTATCCCGCGCCTGCTGGAATACGTTTTCCATTGCATGCGCCAACACCTCAATATCATTGATACTCACTGCCCGCGCCGCGCCTTTGAGGCTGTGCGCAGCACGGAAGGCTTCCTGTATCAATGGTTGGCGCTCTGATTCCTCAAGCGCCGCTTCAATATGAAGAAGCGCTTTATTCAGGTTTTGCAGATGCTCTGCGGCTTCCGCGCGAAATGTATTGAGCAATGTCTGCATAAGAGCCGGGTTCAGGTCAGGCATGGGTGATGCCTCCAATTACAATGAATAACGTGCAGCGGCGAGTTCTAAACGCTTTGCCATCTCTGTCAGATCATGGACGCCTTGTTCAGTCTGACGAGCACTCGCGACGGTTTGCGCAGTGGCCTGCCTGATTTGTGCCATCGCGGCAGCAAGTTGATCCATGCCGTTGGTTTGTTGGTGCGTGCTGGCGGCAATCTGCAATGCTGACTGGGATGCTTCTTCAATCGTCGCGGCAAGCTCACGGATGGATTCACCGGCACGTTGGGCCATCGTCATCCCGCTTTCCGCGCCTTTGCTGCCTTCTTCCGTCACCATGACTGCGGTGTTGGTCGCCTGCTGAATTTCGTTCAAAATGTTTCGGACACGACCGGTGGACTGCCGTGACTGCTCGGCAAGTTGGCGAACTTCCATCGCCACCACAGCGAACCCTTTGCCTTCTTCACCCGCGCGTGCTGCCTCAATGCTGGCGTTGAGCGCGAGCAGCTTGGATTGATCAGCAAGGGCATTGACGGTATCGATAATTTCACCAATCTGTTGAGTCCGCTCAGAGAGCATCAGAATATTTTCAGCGATACTTTCTACCCGTTCGCGAATAATATCCATTCCCTGTACGGTATCCGTGACTGCCTGCTGTCCATTACGTGAAACCTGTACAGACTGCTGTGAAACATCGGCAACGCTCTGCGCCCGCTCAGAGGTTTGCATAACAGTGGCGCGCACTTCTTCCACAGTGGCAACTGTCTGGGTGACGGCGGCATCCTGCTCGGTCGCGCTGGCGCTTTGTTGGGTGGCCGCCGCCTGGATCTGCGTCGCTGCGCTGGATACGCTGCTCGCTGCCTCGCGTACCTGGGTCGCCATTCCACGTAGATTGTCGACCATGTTGGTCAGATGTAAGCCAAGGGTGTATAGATCATTCTGCGAATTTACGGTGTCTTTGTAGGCTTCCGTCAGGTCAAGCCGGGCTGTCAGATCACCCTCGGATACCTTTTCGACGAAATGTGAATACTCGGTTACGGTCTTTTGCAGGTGTTTTGTATTCCTGCGCTCAGCCTCCACTAAACTCCGGATGTTCTCCGTCATCTGGTTGAACGCTGCTGCGAGTACGCCAAGTTCATTTTTATGCGGGATTTTGACCTGCACATCCAGTTCTCCACTCGCAACTTGTGTTGCAGATTTGATAATCGTCAGGATTGGTTTGGAAATGGACCGGGAAATCCAGATGCTGACAATATTAAGAATGACTGCCACAACGACAATGATGATCAACACGGTGCGGCTCAGCTCTGCGGCAGGAGCGTACGCTTCCGAGCTGTCGATTTCTGTCAGAAGCAACAGGTCCGATTCTTCGAGTATATGCCACACGCCGAGGACTTCCTCACCACGATAATCCAGATAGATGCCATTGCCCTCTGTTACACCATCAATCGCTTGTGCGACCGGGTAAGTATCGACCATTTGGGAAAGCACCGTATCTTGAATAAAGCGAGACGTGGTACGCATAAGTTTGTCGTCAATGTTGACGAGATAGGATTCACCGGTTTGGCCTAAGCCAGTGTAATCCTGGGTAATATCATTAAGCGCGTCGAGCTTGGTTCGTATAGCCAGCATACCAATCGATTTTCCACTCTGGTCTTTAATGGGCGTTCCTACGACGAAAATCTTGGTTACACCATCTATGCTGAGGAAGATGTCGCTCAAATAGGTACTCTGCATGCCACGTTCGAGGTCAATAGTGGGAATTTCGCTCAGAGAGGTCCCTTCAGGGACCAACTCCTCATTTGTGGAAACCACCACGGTACCGGAGGCATCCGTTAAAAACGCAGCGTCAACTTCTTCGAAGGTATCAGCATAGGACCGCATCGTATCCAGTGCGAGAGAATGCGCAGAAGTATAAATATCCACGCTTTCAATCTCATTCCGCGTTCTCGAGATTACATTCACACCGATCATCGATGATGTTCTCTCACCACGCAGGGCGGGTGAGTCTGCAAGGGATTCTGCAATATTTTTAGAGTGAGCGAACCAATGATTCAGATGATGGGCCTTGGTCTCTGCCAGCCCGTTTAATGTGCTGTCGATGCTGTCTTTGAGGGCATTGTTCGCGTTGACAAGCGACAGTACACCCAACACAATGAGCGGTACCAAACCAAGCAGTAGGAACCACAGGGTTAGATGTGACTGTAAGGATCGGTAGATAGGAATTTTGGTGTTATTTACGGCAGTTGCATTCATGGTAAGGTGTTCCTCCGACACTAGCTCAGTGTCTCATTGACAATGAGGCGTGGGTCACTTAACAAAATGTTGAGATCCAGTAAGGGAGTGTCATCAGGCAGAATGCCAGCAATATAGACTGACTGCGCCAGATCAAAATTAGCAGGAATAGGTGATAATTGATCCTCTGCAAAACTCCGTATATCACCGATGCGATTCACTTTTAGCGCAACGGTCATGTTTTCGTTGGTCACGACAAAAAGCGCACTTGCTTGATTTTCAGCGGAGTATGGGATTCCAAGAAGCTCACCCAAATCCAGCACGGGCAGGATATATCCGCGTATATTCGCTACGCCACTCACGAAAGCTGGTGTACAGGGAACAGACACGATGCTGAGGTCTTCATAGACGGCGGTGAGCATTGCCACCGGCACGGCATAGGCTTCGCTTTGGAGTTCTGCAATCAGGACGTTGATGGACTCGTCTTGCCTCGCATCGCGCACCACACCAACCGCACGGCGGGCGCGCTCTTCCAATATGGCGCGTTCAATCTCCGAAAATTGTTCGTGAAATTTCATTTACACGCTGTTTCCTTTCCCTATGCGGTAATCCAGCAATTCAATAAGCATCTCCGCTGTCAGATCATCTGCAATGGGGATAGGGTCTGATGGTTTGAGGCGTGCAAGTGCCCATTTTGCCCGCCGCCAGTGATCCAAAGCCTGTTTGTTTTTGCCTTGCCGGTAATAGAGTTCGCCAAGCGCGTGATGTGCAAGCGCGAAATGGGGATCGCAGTAGATCGCATGCCGGAACGCGGCGGCGGCTTCCAGGGCGTTACCCGTATGCTGGTGGATCAATCCGCGCAGGTAGTACCCTGCTGCGTTGAAATGATCCTCTCGCTCTATCAATTCCAGGAGCGACAGTGCGGTTGACCAATCTTCAAAATCGGTGGCACGTTTGGCCTCCGCGATCAAAGCCACAATCTCGCGGGTTGGGGGCGAAGGAGGCAGTGCGTCTGCGATGGCTGCTGGTGCAATTGGGACACTTACTAGTGGACGAGGCGCTGGGGTAGTAAAAGTGGGTAGATCCGGTTTGGTGGCGGCCTTCCGATACAAGGTGGCGTAATCGAACTGCCGGGTTTCGAATACATCATACATACCCGGTTGTGGTTCAGAATGCCCAACCAGTAACCAACCATTCTCATTTAAAGACTGATAGAACCGTTGCACGACACCCGAGGTCTCTGCCCTCGTAAAGTAAATTGTGACGTTTCGGCACATGATCAAGTCAATATTTGTGATGCCTTTGTTTATATCTGGATAGGTATCAGTAATCAGGTTAAATGGTGAGAATGTCACCATCGACTTGATGGAGTCCATTAACCTATAAGTGCGATCATCTTCTGTAGTGAACCAGCGTTTTTGGAGGTTTGGAGGTGTTTCTGTACGGAATGATCGTGAGGAATAGATGCCATTGCGGGCGACATCCAGGAAGTGTGCATTTATATCTGTCGCCAGGAGGGTGATGGACCATTGCTCAATGTCCGGGATCAGTTCCCGTAGAAGCATTGCCAATGAGTAAGGTTCTTCTCCGGTAGCGCAACCGGCGTTCCAGATTCGTAGGAACAAGTTATTTTTTATCCGCCGTTCATGGATCAGCGCGGGGAGGATGTGCTGTCGCAATGTATTGAAATGGTGCTCATTTCGGAAGAAGTAAGTTTCGCCGATGGAAACGATCTGAATGATTTCCTGCCACAACGGATGGGTAGTCGGAAGTTTAGGAAGATTATCGATCAGCGCGGATGTATCTTTATCTTTCAGATATTGGTGTAATTCATTCCGGCGCGCCTCGTTGATAACAATGCCTACACGCTCCTGAATCAGAGGAAACAGGACGGCATCACCATTTTGTGATAATTCGTCTTGGTGCATTTTGCTGTTTACAACGTTCTATAATTGTCTTTATGATTCGTATCAATCTTAAATCCACATTCTATTAACGATTATTAAGATTATCAATCACCTGATAGACCCATGACACCTCATAGGGAAAAAGGTTACATTCATCACGGTGTTTGCCATAAGTGTGACTTGAGTCATGACAATATAGGATGCTACAGAGTCATTTAGCACTGGCTTGCGGTGTTGAAGATTGTTTTCGAGGGGGTAGCTCAGTTTGTCGCTGAGAACAGTGGAGATTCTGAAAAGTCGACTCTAGAGGTGAGTTGACCGGGGAGATTACCTCCCCAGGTCTTTATGTTGCGGCTTCCCACCGAATCGATATTTCCTTCTTTATCGTCTTACCAACGAAATCCAATTTTGTGAAAGCCGCTGGCTTCTTTTCCGCCGTTCTTGTGGTTATCCCATCAATGCCTGGATGCCGGCCACAAAGTCGTTTTTGCCACCCTGCGCCGGGTGTCTTACTTTCGCATAGTCATTTAGAAACTGACTGAGTGTCGCTTCTGCCACATTACCGACCGCAATGATCTGGAGGGGTTGGAAAATATCCACCATCCTTTGGAGGAAATCTAAGCCTAAAGTCACCTCAGGCTGGCGTGGCTTACGATTAGTCAGGGGTTGTTCGGGGCGATGTGGATGAAAAGGGAACGTATTCCAGATCAGAGGAACCACACCCAATGAGGCTAACGTCCCCCAGACAATGGTTGCACTCTGCTCACCCTGAATACGCTCAAAACCCGGCTCAGGTACGTCAACAAACCCTCGTTCCTGCCCAAATATTTCCAGTTCTGGTACGCCCTGCAGCAGGAGTTTGCGGCTGGTCACTGGAACGCCCGTCAAACGACAGCCGCGATAACCCGGTGCTTCCAACACCAGCATGGTTTTAGGCTGATGCTCACGCATTGCCAGCAGATAACGCTGAAGGTTTGCGCGCCGCAGGTCATTGAATGGGTTGCCATGTGCGTATTCGTTATAGGCATCATCCGCCGTCTCTGCCTGTGCCAACCGCTCAATCAACGCCGTGATGGCAGCAGTTTCGATGGTCATCCACGAGCCTTAATCCCGGCTGGTCCACTGCTTGAGTGTGGCGGCATCCTGTAAGAACTGCTCCGGCGAATCGCTGCGCACGTATTCCAGCGAAAGATGACGACTGCCCGGAAGCGTCTCCAGGTGATTGATGTAGCGCTTCCACTCAGCGGCACCGTCAGCCAGTGCACGGCGATCCTGAAAGCCACCCGGTCCCCACTGGAACACATGCACGTTGGTCACCCAGGGGGTGACGGCCTCCAGGTCGGCCAGGCGTTCGGCGACGCTGGTTTTTTGCGCGGGCTGCCAGAAGACTTTCACATGCGGATGGTTCACTGCTTGCAGAAGCTGCACCGCTGAGCGGCGGTTATCGGTGAGGGTGTTGCCATGAAATTCATAGGTGACCGTCACACCTGCTTCGGCTGCCAGCTCACCAATGCGCTGCGATTCAGCCACGATACGTGAGCGATCGGCGGCGCTGATGGCATCCGAGCCCAGATCGCCTGCCCATACCCGCAGCAGCGGCGCACCTAACTCAACCGCTGTCGCCAGCACAGCTTCGAAAGGGACGGGTTCTTCGCGCCGCAGCCGGTAGTAGGAGCCGTAGGCGCTCACGGTAAGCCCGGCATCTGCCATCATCTGCGCGACTTGGCGTGCGGTGTCCAGATCACCATGCGGCACATGCAAGTCACCCCCCCATTCGATGCTGTCCAGCCCCGCCTGCTGGACCAAGTCCACAATTTCCTGCGTCTTCAACTGGCGGAATGTAATCGACAATAAGCCTGCATAAAGCATATTTAGGTCCTTTTGTATCAACCATGCTAATGGTCCGTGCTTGTTTGAAATGGGCTTATTATGACCCTAATGTCCTCTAAAGGAAAAAGCTTTGGGCAGAAATTGGACTGCATCAGTGCCAGAATGGCCTGCTGCAAGTGGACAAGGGCCCTGGAGTCATCCGACTTTTGGCCGAATGCGGGATACGTCGCAAGCCCGTTTTTGTAATTCAGAGTTCACTCTATATTGGACATGCAGCACGAAAAAGGGCAGTCTCATAAATAGGAAAGGGAAACTATGCGCTACAAAGTACTATTTGTATTGTTGATGATGATGACGTTGGCACTGCCAGCGCTGGCACAGGATGGCGCGCCACCTCCACCGGAACTGGATGGCGACATCGTGCTCCAAGGGCTGACCGGTCCGCAAGGGCTGTATATCGACGACGAAGGCAATCTGTGGGTGCTGGACAGCGGTTTGGGCGGTGACGAAGAAGTCACTACAATGAACCCGGAAACGATGGAGCCGATCCCGGCCCAGTTCGGTCTTAGCGGCCAACTGATCAAGGTCACACCTGATGGTGAGCAGGAAGTCGTGGCGCTGCTGCCCTCAGTGGCGATCCCTGAAGACGTGATCGGGCCGGCGCGTATGGTGTCGCTCGATGGCACTGTGTACGCGACAGTGGGTGCATGGCAGGTGAGCGCTGGTGAAGAAGTAACGATCCCGATGCAGGCAGAACTTGTTCGCATTGAGGATGGCGCACCGGTCACGGTTGCCAGCCTGTGGGCGCACGAATTGGCGAACAACCCCGATGAAACCGGCAATCTCGAGTCGCATCCGTATGGTATTACGGCGGGTGCGGATGGCCTGCTGTACATCGCTGATGCGGCGGCCAACGCAGTGATCAGTGTGGACCCGGCGACTGGCGAGACGGCAACCGTGGCGGTATTCGAGGGTCTGCCGGGTGTGTTCCCCAGCCCCTTCCGCAATAACGAACTGATCACGGACCCGGTGCCGACCCAGG
>JAIOHN010000149.1 GCA_019912985.1 Anaerolineae bacterium
ACCCCTAGTCGCCCGCCTTCCAGAAGTGGGCCGTCGCGCAGCGTCGATTCCTGCTGAACGAAAACGGCAAAGCCCGAATCTGCGATGACATCTGCGCCTGTGACGCCCGTGATCGAATCGGTCAATGGCAGGAGTTCGATGGTAAAGTTCTTGCTGACAAATTCGTCCGAGACCCAACCCAGATTGGTTACCCGACCGGGACGACGTACCTCGAACCATCGGCCATCAGCGTTGCGGCCTACAGCTTCCAGCACATTCCCTTCAAAAATGGATGCGACCGGCTTGGCCTCCGCACTCGGCGCCGCCCGGACGAAAGCACTGTCCACGAATACCTGAATTCGATATGCCGGGCGGGTAGCCTCATCCTGTGCAAATGCAGTGTTAAACAATATCAGACACGAAAGCAGGATCAGAAGTCCGAGTCGTGTTTTCTTCATGGCAACCTGTACTCACAATCAGCGAAGTGGCATAACCATATTGTATGCGATTCCGGAAAACCGGAAGCAAACGCTTGCACCACGCTGAGCCTGCGCTGATCATTCAGTCGATGGACAACGCATGGATATTCACGCAACAGGGCGGGTGCTCTCGCGAACGATCAGTTGCGGGACGATGACCCGTTGTTCGAGGAGTGTCGCAGGCTTTTCGATCATTTCGATGATGTAGTCAATGGTGTGCTTCGCCATCAGGCGAAAATCCTGACGCACCGTGGTCAACGGTGGCATTGCGTAGGCGGCAAGATGCACATCGTCAAAACCGACTATCGAAATGTCATCGGGGACGCGTAGACCGCGCTCGTGCAAAGCCCGAATAGCGCCCAGCGCCATTTCGTCGTTAGCGGAAACGATGCCCGTAAAGAGTTGGCCGGAGTCCAGAAGGATTTCGACAGCAGTATATCCCCCCTCGACCGTGAAACGACCGGGGATGCTGGGGCCGGGTTCAAGCCCACACTCCGCCAGTGCGGCTAACCAGCCTTCGTGGCGCGCGCGGCTGTCAATATTGCCATGCGGGCCACAAATCTCGGCAATATGGCGATGACCCAGATCAATCAAATGCCGCGTCGCAAGCTGCGAACCATATTGCTGATCCAGCACAACGGAAGGAACTGCCGTGCCGTATTCGGCAATCATCTGTACAAATGGCGTTTTCTGGCACAAATCACGGAACCGTTCCGACGATATTCGCGCAGATGAAGAGATGAAAATCACGCCATCAACCGAGCGCCCCAGCGCATCCTGTAATACCCATTCTAGGTCGGCTTCATCAATGACAGAGATCACGATTTTGTAGCCACGCTCTTTTGCCAGGTACGACATCGTATCAATAGCGGGCGCGCCGGACAAGATATCCAGTGCAATCACTTCTAATAAGGATGAGCGATGGGTGTTTAAGACCTGCGCCGATTTATTCGGACGGTATTCGAGTTCCTGTATAGCGTTCATCACGCGCAGACGGGTTTCTTCCGATACGTTGGGACTTTTGTTAATAACACGTGAGACAGTCTGGTAAGATACCCCTGCCGCCTCTGCTACATCATAAATGGTATATCGTTTGGATATTTTTCCAGCAGCCATCCTGCAAGTGCCTCAGGTCCTAGTCAAATCTGGTTTGGCATTGAGGTACGTTTCTCTAGTCACGCTCACATGCCCATCATAGCCTGAGCGCCCTAAAAGCGCCATATCAATCAACAGCATCGTAAGTATTGGTGACGCGCGAGGCATTGCGCGGCTGTCATCTATTC
>JAIOHN010000150.1 GCA_019912985.1 Anaerolineae bacterium
CCTGCCGCTCTTGCCCGAGGCGAGCGCGCCGGCCGAGCTCGATCCGCGCTCGGCGCTCGCCGCGGCGCGCGAGCGCGGCGAGCTCGCGTCGTACCGCTTCGAGCTCGGCGAGCACGGGCCGGCGCATGCGCGCGTCTTCACGGCGGTCGGCTACCTGAGCTTGAAGGACGGGACCGAGCACGTGACGGAGGCCTTCGAGGGGCCGAGCAAGAAGGCTGCAACCTTGCGTGCCGCGCGCGAGCTCATGCACCGGGTGAGGCCGCACGGTTGACGCGCGGGGCCGAGGCGCCTCACGCTTGGCGCCATGCAACTTTCCGCATCCGATCGCCGCATGGACCTCTCCGGGGCCGAGCTCGACGTGCTCGATCGCGTCCTGGGCGCCACGGCGCACTTCGATGCGGCGAAGCGGCTCGAAGCCGCTTCGCTCTTGCAGTCGTCGGCGGGTCGTTCGTTGTGCCGCAAGGTGCAAGCCTTGCGTCCCGTCCCCTTGCCGCGCTCGGTCGCGCGCGAGCCGGTGCGCCCGCCCTCCCCGGTCGCCGGGCTGCGGCGCGACTGGCCGGCGGGTGAGTGGTCGGTCGAGGTCGCCGCACAGGCCCTGGCCGCGTGGGAGCAGAGCGGCTTGCACGAGGCGGCGTTCTGCCGCGAGACGGGCATCAGCCGCGGGCGCATCCGAGGTTGGAAGCGCAAGCTCCGTCCGAGCGAAGCGCAGGAGTGATCTCCATCACCGCGGCGTGCACCAGGGGCGTAGGCCCAGGATGGCGTCGCTCAAGCGCGCGAGCCCCTGGCGCGCTTGCGCGACGTCGAGCGCGGCGTGGAGGCGCACGCGCTCGCGGTGGGGCAGCGCCATCTCGGCCAGCAGCCGGTGCGTGGGGGGATCGGCGTCGAGCACGAGCAGGTGGATCGGGCGCTCCGCCTCGGCGCGCGCTCGCTCGAGCTGGTCGGTGAGCGCGTCGACACGCTGTACCGCGGCGTCGAGGCGCGCTTGCTGCGCTCGCGTGTGTGCCTCGAGCTGGGCTTGCCTCGCACGCCAGGCTTCGGCCTCTTCACGCTGCATGCGGGCAACGTGCGGATCGGGCGTCGCGACGGCCACGCGCGGCTCGCGCTTCTTCGCGCGAGAGGGCCGTGGACCCATCCGCAAGAAGACCGGCAGGCGTGTCGAGCCGTCGTCCTCGTGGCGGATCTGCGCGCGGTAGCGCCGGTCGTCCTGTGCGCCCGCGGCGTCCGCCCGTGCGGCGGTCCACAAGGCTTCGTACGCCTCGTCGAGCTCGGCGAGGGGAACGAGGGGGACGCGCCACACGCCGAGCGACGTGCTCGCGCCGTCGAGCTCGACGCGCTCGAGCTCGATCGTGACGACCTCCATCTCCTCGCGCTTGGCGAGCAGACGGACGCAGTCGGTCCACGTGGAGCTCATCGGCCGCTGCCTTTCTTGCCTTTGCTCTTGCGGCGCGTGCTGGCACGCGGGGAGGGATCGCTCGGGGGCGCGGGCGTGGCCGGCGCGGGGCGGCTCGGCCAGAGGTCGCCGG
>JAIOHN010000151.1 GCA_019912985.1 Anaerolineae bacterium
CATATCGGTGTCAGGACACCTCAACGGCTGGTTTGATCTGGGGTTGAGGCACAAGGGCGACCTTGATTTCCTTGATTCGCTTGTTGCGCAGGCGCAGACTGTTGCTTACCACGAAGAAGGACGAAAAAGCCATCGCCCCAGCCGCAAACATCGGAACGAGCAAACCAAACATCGCCACCGGGATCAGGACAATGTTGTAGAAGAAAGCCCAGAACAGGTTCTGATAGATCGTTCGCATGGTGGCTTTGCTCAGGCTGATGGCGCGTGCCACGCCGCGCAGGTCGCCACTGACCAGGGTTACATCAGACGCTTCAATCGCAATATCGGTGCCTGTGCCGATAGCAACGCCCACATCCGCCTGTGCCAATGCCGGGGCGTCGTTGATGCCATCTCCAACCATCGCCACCCGCTTTTCTTCCTCCTGTAGCCGCTTCACGACGGCGACTTTTTCGTCCGGCAGCACTTCGGCGAATACCCGATCAATGCCGACTTCGCGGGCGATGGCCTGCGCGGTTCGTTCGTTGTCGCCTGTAATCATGACCACCTCGATACCAAGCGACTTCAGGGTGGCAATGGCCTCAATGGAGCCGGCCTTCACCGTGTCGGCAATGCCGATCGCGCCTGCGACGATCCCATCCACCACGATCAGCACTGCTGTGCGGGCGTTGGATTGAAGACGTGTGATGTCATGGTTGACCGTCGTGACATCGATCTGCTGCTCGATGACAAAACGAGGGCTGCCCACCTGGATGGTGTGGCCGTCTACAGTGGCCCGGATGCCCCGTCCCGATGCGGCCTCGAAGTCTACAGGCTGACTCAGCTTAAGGCCCTTTTCCCGGGCAGACTGCACTATCGCTTCACCCAACGGGTGCTCACTGCCGCGCTCGGCGCTGGCTGCCAGTCGAAGCACCTCAATAGAGTCGAACCCGTTGACTGGAATGACATCGGTAACAGTCGGTTCGCCCTTCGTGATCGTCCCGGTCTTGTCCAGAGTCACCACGTTGAGACGGTGCGCATTCTCCAGTGCTTCGCTGTTCTTGAACAGGATTCCCATTTCCGCGCCTCGTCCTGTGCCCACCATGATCGCGGTTGGGGTTGCCAGTCCCAGCGCACAGGGACAGGCAATCACCAACACGGCAATCGTCGTCAGCATAGCCTGGGTAAAGGGGACCTGACCAACCACCAGCCAGCCAATCAACGTCAAGACAGCCAGACCAATGACAACGGGAACGAACACGCCGGATACACGATCGGCGAGACGCTGGATGGGAGCCTTCGATCCCTGCGCCTGTTCGACCAGCCGGATGATCTGCGCCAGTGCGGTTTCCGCCCCAACACGGGAGGCTTCGACGACCAATCGGCCTTGTTTATTGACCGTGCTGCCGATCACCTCGCTGCCCACCTCCTTGTTGACCGGCAGACTTTCGCCCGTGAGCATCGATTCATCGACGGCTGAGCGACCCTCGGTCACGACACCATCGGTTGGGATGCGCTCTCCAGGCCGAACGACCAGCAGATCGCCTACCACCAGTTCATCGACCGGTACTTCTATTTCTTCCCCATTTCTCAGGAGTGTAGCATTCTTGGGGGCCAGCCCCATGAGTTTCTTGATGGCTTCGCTGGTGCGGCCTTTGGCACGCGCCTCCAACAGCTTACCCAGCGTAATCAGGGTCAGAATTACCGCGGCGGTTTCAAAGTAATCATCCTTGCCGACGACATCGGAGAAGCCAAAGAGGATACCCAGCAGCACGATGATGCCGTAGACATAGGCCGCCAGTGTACCCATCGCCACCAGCACGTCCATGTTGGCTGTACCATTGCGCAGCGATTTATACGCCCCAATCAGATACTGCTTGCCGACGATGAACTGCACAGGCGTCGCCAACCCAGCGAAGATAAACAACCAGATGTCTTCCGCCAGCCAGGGAACAGCTTCCATCAGGAAGGGCACACTGTGCATAAAATGACGGGTCATCCCCAGAATCAGCAGTGGTACAGAGAATATTGTACCAATCATTACCAGCCGTTTCTGGCGCTGGATCTCGGCTTCACGGGCCGCGCGTTCGGCATCTTCCGGTGCTTCGAGATTAGCAGTATCGACAACGCCATAGCCAGCCGCTTCGACGGCCTGGATCAGGTCAGAACGGCGGACACTCCCAGGAACATACTGGACGGTGGCGCGCTCGGTCGCCAGATTGACGTTGACGCCCAGCACGCCGGGATGCCGTTGTATAGCGCGTTCCACATTGCGCACGCACGAGGCGCAGGTCATTCCGGTAATGGGCAGTTCGATCTGTCCGGTGGCGACGCCGTACCCCGCCCCAGCAATGCTGTCGATCATACTGTTTGGACTTGCCGCTTCCGGGTCGTAATTTACGCTGGCTCGCTCAGTTGCCAGGTTCACAGTCGCTTCGATGACGCCTTCGGTGCGGTTCAAAGCGCGCTCGACGTTCCTCACACAGGCTGCACAGGTCATACCTGTAATCGGTAGCTCGATCTGTCTGCTTGCCATCATGTTTCCTCGAAATCATATGCAATAGCAAGTCTATGCTAACTGATTCCATTGGAAACGGTATGCGCCATTTGGCGGTTATTTGAATTTCGTTCTGGCATTACGCTGGGTGTAACCAACTGGATGAGATTTGGACTCATGAGCGAGAATTCATCTTCCCTGGAACGCCAGAAACAAATGCTCCATCGAATCCACCGCATTCAGGGGCAGGTCACGGCACTGGAGCGCCAGATCTCAGATGAAAAATCCTGCGAGGCGCTGGTCATCCATGCGCGCGCCATTGAGCGAGCCACCGCCAGCCTGATTACTTTCATGATCTGCTGCCATCTTGAAGAGCAGTTACAGGAGTCCATGCAGGATGGTCCACACTCCACACTGCGAGAGATTGAGCGACTGCTTACACTGATCAGGCCCTAGAGGGGGATATGGTCAAATCGTTGCCAAGACATTTGTCACTCGTAAGACACGACAAATGGCGCATGTGGCAATCCACCACAATCCCTTAAACTGAGCACATCTCAACACCAGATTGAAACGAAAGGGGGATGCAAGTGGGCCAGTCCAAGAAAAAGCGCCGTTCCAAGAACACCAAATCTGGTAATGCTGAGGCACGGCGTGGCTATCAGCGCGTGGGTATCGCACTTGTCGTTGTGATCATTCTGTTCGGCGCTGCAATCGTGTTTTCGCCCACAGATCAGAGTGGAACGCCCGAAAACTTTGTTCCCCAGGTGCTGGGTGCGCCGCGCGTGGCGGTCGCTCAGGACGAAGTGGACTTCGGTGACATCAAGCTGGATAGAACGGTTGAAGCGGTCTTTCGAGTCCGCAATATCGGCGACCAGGTCCTGCGCATTCTCGATCAGGAGCCATCGGTCGAGTTGGTCGAGGGGTGTTGACCGCCCCGCGCCGTCGTCAGTTCGACGACAATCAACCCTGGAGCCGAGGCGACCATCACTGCGCGTTTCATGATGCACAAAGGGATGGAAGGGCCTCACGAGTTCCGCATTCATCTCAACACGAATGATCCCGAAGAACCATACAAGGAGCTGGTCATCCTGTCAAATTGGGTGCCCTGATTACGGAAGGGTGAAATGGCTGAAACAGCTAGCATAAGGAGTCTGCTCGGTAAATGCCTGGTGGCGTTCAGTCTGCCGATTATCGCCGTACTTGCCGTGGCGTTGGCGCTGGAGCTGGCTAACGCGCCGGTACGTCGAATTCAACTGGCTCCGCATTCGGCAATGCCGCAATTCGTGCGCGATGCTTTGCCCGGCACTCAGGACGCTTACCGTTTGGCGGTCGCCAATCCTGATCTGCTTCGCGATATTCCCTGCTATTGTGGCTGTGTTTATATGGGCCACAGGAACAACCTGGACTGCTATGTCAAAGCGGTGAAGGCCGAGCGCGTCACGTTCGATGAACATGCGTCAGGCTGTGGAATCTGTGTGGAAATCACCACAGATGTCATGCGGCTCTGGTCAGAAGGCCAGGACATGGACGCGATCTATGCATTCATCGTCGATACCTACAGCCAGCGTGGCCCGTCTACTGAAGATGCCGTATGACGCTTTTGAAGCCGGTGTACGTCATCGGCTTCACATAAAGTTAGGATGACAGAGTCACTCACATAGTTAAGGCGTATCGTCTAGCCGTGAGAGAATAGCGTTGCGCAGGCGATCATCCCAAACACGCCAAAGGTTCGATAAATCTCGTCGTGATCAGACGAGAAAATCACAAAGCCGGGATGGCCGGGCAGCGCCAACTGCTCGAATGCTCGTTTGCCCTCCTGCTCCGCATTGACATCAATAAACGCAATCTGATCACCAACCTCCACCTCAAGCCCATCCACGATGGGCCGCATCTGCGCTCAGGGCGGTCAGTTATCCGAGTAGAAGAAGACGAAGGTCGGCCTGTTCGCAGCAAGCGGCAGCATCTCGCTAAAGTCGCGGCCACCGCTTCCGCACGCTCCGAGGGCCACAAGTATCGCAGTTACTAATCCGGTCCATTTGATAAAAAAACGCATATCACAACCTCACATCGAGCAACCAGCTTACCACTGAATTACCGCGGTGACATCCATGCCATGCTGCCGACCGCCTGTAGCAATTACCCGGTGGCTCGCTGTCCGGAGATCATAAACGCAAAGCCCAAATAAAGATTATCGAACTGAACGTGACTGAGTTGATCTTCCATCGTCTGGCGGATGATCGTCCAGGGTTGACGGTCGATCAGTGCTTCGGTTACGGCGAATGGTCTTACGATGGGCAGGATGATGGGCGTCAGATGCCTGAGCCAGTTGGAAGGCATTTTCAGGTCCAGCACCACCCAGCGCTTGCCAGGACGCAGCGCCGCAGCCCCGCTTTCGATCACCTTGTCCGGCTCTGGAACCAGCGACAGGGCAAAGGTGGACAGGATACCATCGACCTGAGGCGGAAACGCATACTGTGCAGCGTCACTCTGGATCAACTCGACGTTGTTCCAGCCCTGTTCAGCGACACGCTTGCGCGCTTGTGAGAGCATGGCATCGGTTAGATCGACTCCGATGATCTTCCCGGTAGACCCAACGGCCTTCTGCAGCAGGGCGAAATTCAGCCCCGTGCCGCAGCCAAGTTCGACCACCGTATCGCCCGGACTTAAGTTAAGTGCAGCCACCGCGCGCTTGCGATAGGCCCACTCGCGAAAGCCAATGAGATAGTACAGGTTGGCCGTGAAATCATAGTTCCGGGCACGCTTGCGATAGGTATCAACGACATTCACCTTTTCCGACTGTGTGTTCATGGTTACCTCCTTGATTCTAGGCTAGCACATCCGCCTGAAACCGGGATGCGCTACATGGCGTGTTTGCTTGTAGTCTCAACCAGACTTGAGCATCTCTCAGAAGATATGCGCCAAATGGCGCATTTATGTGCCGGAATTTGCGGCTAGGATTGTTGTCCACGCGAGGTTGAATATTTCGCAAATCTACTGTAAACGGAGAACCAAATGATGAAAAAGTTGTTATCGTTATTCCTGATAACCTCCCTGTTGTCACTTGCGGTTCCTGCATTCGCGCAGGAAATGTCGCATGACTGTCCCCACGATAGCGCAACCCTTGCCAGCCTGCGAGGTTGCGTGGAACACGGGGTGGCGATGGGGCACATCGACAATAGCGGTGTTGCAAACAGCCTGTTTGCCAAGCTGGATGCGGCACAGGCAGCCCTCGATCGGGGCCAAACGGGGGCCGCCATAAATATACTCAATGCACTGGCAAACGCAGTTTCAGCACAGGCAGGCAAACATATCGCAGCCCATCATGCCATACATATGGTCGATCACATTCAGCGCGTAATCGAAGGGATAGGCGGATAGCTTCTCAGAGAAGTAAACAGAACACCTCCTGCCACGGGAAGCAGGAGGTGTTGCTATAGAGTAGTCCAGATTTACGGATGGGTTATGCCTATGCCGCTGCGAGTTCAGTCCGGCGCAGGGTCTGGGCATTGATGGCGACAATGATTGTGCTCAATGACATGAACACCGCGGCAATAGCAGGCGAGAGCAGAAAACCGACAGGAGCCAGGATGCCTGCGGCCAGCGGGATCGCCACGACGTTGTAGCCGGTGGCCCAGATCAGATTCTGAATCATCTTACGATAGGTCGCCCGGCTCAGTTGGAAGATTTTCACCACATCCAGCGGATTGCTCTTCACCAGGATAATCCCCGCCGACTCGATGGCGACATCGGTACCGCTGCCGATGGCGATACCCACATCAGCGCGGGTGAGTGCGGGCGCATCGTTCACACCATCGCCCACCATTGCGACTTTCTTGCCCTGCTTTTGAAGTTCCGCCACCTTTTGGTCCTTGTGTTCAGGCAATACCTCAGCAAACACCGTATCAATGCCCAATTCCTCGGCGACGGCCTGCGCCACTTGCTGACTGTCGCCCGTGAGCATCGCTACCTCAATACCCAATTGGTGCAATCGATCAATGGCTTGCTTACTCTCAGGACGGATAACGTCCGCAATGGCAAAAGCCGCTGCAATTTGTTGGTCAACGATCAGGTAGACAACGGATTGGGCCTTGTCACCGGCTATACGTGAAAATTCAGCCAGCTTGTCAGCTAGCTCCAATTCCAGCATCTCCAGCATCCGCGGTCCACCCACATGAACTGCTTCGCCGTTATACGCTGCTTTGATACCGCGTCCCTTGACCGCTTCGAAGTTGCTGATATCTACGGGCGCGATCTTGAGTTCTTCCGCTTTTTCGCGAATACCCCGCGCAATCGGGTGTTCGGAATCGCCTTCCACAGCGGCGATCAGAGCCAGGGCACGTGGCTCGTCCCAACCTTCGGCAGTTGCTATATTCACGACCCCGAAACGACCTTCAGTAAGCGTGCCGGTTTTATCGAAGATGACCGTATTGATGGTGCGAGCTTCTTCCAGTGCCAGCCGGTCGCGTACCAGGATACCGCTCCGTGCACCCATCGACGTACTAATGGCAACGACCAGCGGTACGGCCAGGCCCAGCGCGTGCGGGCAGGCGATGACTAAGACGGTGGCGACCCGCGCAATAACCTCGACATCGAAACCGATGGCAATGGTCCACAACACAGCGGTGAGCGCCGCTACGCCGACGGCAATATAGAACAGCCATGCGGCGGCTTTGTCCGCCAGGATCTGCGTGTTCGATTTGCTCTGCTGGGCTTCTTCCACCAACCGCATAATCCCTGCCAGCGCAGTCTCGTCACCAGTCGCCGTCACCCGAACGCGCAAGCTGCCATCGCCATTGATCGTCCCGCCGATAAGTTGTGCGCCAGGTTCTTTGGTGACCGGCTGCGATTCGCCGGTAAGCATGGCCTCGTTGACATCCGAGCGCCCTTCGACAACCTCACCATCGGCAGGTACGCTGGCCCCCGGTCGTACCAGAATGAGATCGCCATTCTTCAGTTCGGATGCCGGAACCTCTTTCGTATCACCGTTGTTCAAAATCAATTCAGCAGTGTCTGGCATCAGTTTGGCGAGTTCGTTGAGCGCGCTGGATGCCTGACGAACGCTGCGCATTTCCATCCAATGTCCCAGCAGCATAATATCAATCAGGGTCGCCATCTCCCAGAAGAAGCCTGTACCCAGGTTGGCAACCAGGGCAAAAAGACTATAGACAAAAGCGACCGTGATCGCCAGAGAAATAAGCGACATCATGGACGGCGCACGCCGACGCACTTCGGGCACCGCCATCTGGAGAAACGGCAAGCCACCATAGAAAAAGATGATGACGGCAAACAGAGGGGTGATGAACCCGCTGCCCGTGAATGTTGGCATGCTGAAGCCCAGTGTCTGTTGGACAAACGGGCTAAACAATAGTACCGGAACAGTCAATACCAGGCTGACCCAGAACCGGTTACGAAACATCATCTCGTGGCCGGTGTGGTCAACGCCGTGCCCCGCATGATCCTGATGGGCCTGATGATCGTCATGGGATTGCTCATGTTGGTGCGTGTCATGCATTGCCTGTGGTGTGTGTTCTTGCATCACATAACCTCCTGCTTTTTTCGATAGTTTCTTTCGAGCAATGGGTACGCCCGTTGCAAATCGCTGGCATACCTTGCGGGTGTAATCAAATTGTGTTGTCTGCTAATGAACAGCGTTGGGCCACTGAGCAGGCACATACTGATGAAATGTGTGAAGCGCCCCTGATTACTGACACTTTGGCACGGTCGAACGACGTGCCTGATTTTGCCACACCTCTACCATCTTATTACGTAGAGCATGACTACGGATGCGCTATTTGGCGGGTTCTATCATCAGTCAGACTGCCAGCCTTGAACACCAGATCGTAAGCAGACAAGGCCTCAAAGAATGATTCCGGCTCAACCAGTTGCTCGATATGATAGGCACCTGGCGGGAATGCTACACGATACAGACGTTTTGCCAGTTCGGCAGCAGCCAGCCCCGTTGCGCGCCCTTCGCCAAATCCACCCACACTGGCCCAATGCGACAAAGGTTGTCCGTTCTGCTGTCCGACGACATGAACTTCTGCCAGAAACCGGTCGCTGCCGATGCGGAAACGCTGCATTCCGTGTATGAAAAGTGTCTGTCTAATGCCCCTCTGGAAGAGCTTCATTAAGCCGATCCGGTTTGAAAAAGCTATCAGGTGGGTCATCGGAACCGAATCAAAAGCCAGCCAGTTGCCAGTCGGTATGCCCAGGGTGTTCGGCAGTGTATGCTGCTCAGGTAAATCAAAGGCGAAAAATGTACGATTACGACTTTCACTCGCCAGCCATGTCTGCCGAGCGCTGTCGAAGCTTTTCATCTGCCGATGGGTATCGTGCCAATTCACCTCGTATACCTGGTTAGCCTTGCGGATCATCCAGCGTATTGATGCATCACCATGCACTTCACCCAGACCCAGAATCACGTAGATATTGGCATGATCCACGCTTTCCAGAGATTGGCTGGCCTGCTTGACCAACAAGTTCGTGATGCCCGGAGACAATCCGACACTCAAAACGGCGGTCGCACCATAATGCTCAAAGCCCGGAGCCAGAGCCATCACCTGGGCCATAAACGCTGCATCTGCCGAGATGTCTGTGTAATGAATACTACGCTGCAGACAAGCTTCAACAAACCGGGTATCTGCCTGATCCAGACATACGATCGCCAGCTTCACGTCATCCAGTGCGTTACCAACATCGCTGGAAAGATCCAGGTGGCGCGCCAGAACTTTGCCGTGGGTCTTTGCTGCAAAGTTCTGCGCTCTTTCCAGGTTACGCCCGGCAGCAATGACTCGACCAGGGAATACCTCGCCGAGGCTGGTTGCGATGATGCGACCCACATTGCCATAACCTCCGGCAACCAGAATCTTTTCGGCCTGACTTCCAGCTTGCATTCCAGGCGTAATCATCGGATATGTTCTCCCATCCACCTCACGCGCTTGTCGTTTTCCAGTGCGAACACTTGCATCTTAATCCATGTCGGGCCACGTGCCGAACCGCTATTTGGCGGGTTTTTGGACCGACGCGATACGCCATATGACGCATGTCTATTTCGAAACTCGCCTTTATGCTATTGTCACCGTCAGCGGACTGAATGTGAAGTTATATGTTTTCCAGTAATTTAAGTCCCACCATTCGTCGACGCTTATATGTGGTGCTGAGTACACGGTACATCATGAGGCATTGGCTCTTGATATTCGTCATCAGTTTTGGGGTTTTCAACCTCCTTCCCTTCGCTGCGCCAGTAGCAATGTATCTTGGTTGGACGGGCCTGGGCAAAGCGATCTACACTCTATACGCGCCCCTGTGTCATCAGATGGCGCAGCGGTCTTTTTTCCTTTTTGGATCACAGGTGATGTACGCTCCTGATCAGTTGCCGGTTGAACTTCTGGGCGAGCGTGTAAACGATTTGCTGGTTTTGCGAGCATTCATTGGCAATGAGACGCTCGGTTGGAAGGTTGCCTGGTCGGATCGTATGGTATATATGTACGGTAGCCTGTGGTTGGCGAGTGTTATTTATGGGGTACTCGCACGGCAGTGCATACGCATAAAACCGATATCATTGTTTGTGTTTGTCCTTTTGATCTTGCCGATGGCAGCAGATGGCGGAACCCACCTCCTCAGCGATCTAAGCGGTATTGCACGCGGCTTTCGATACACCAATGCCTGGTTAGCTGGTTTGACAGGCAACGTCTTCTCTGACAGTTTCTATCGCGGTGATGCAATTGGCTCATTCAATTCGCTCATGCGCTTGCTCACAGGCATTCTATTCGGAGTTGCCTGTGCAGTTCTTGGGATTCCCCTAATCGACCAGTCAATGCGAATAAACGCGCACTTGTTGACTGTAAAGCTCGATAGCTGGGCCAAGCGCCAGCAGTTCTTCATGAGTTGACACCTCCCGAATACGGTATTTGGAGATATGTTCAACTACATGTCACGAGCATCTTCATATGTTCCGGCCCAACACGGATTGGAAGGGTGATTTGATAGATAGAACCCTGTTTTACAATGTCCGCAGAGGAACATTCATTGGTTGAGATAAGAGTTCATAAGCCGGATTGGTCCACGAACCTCGCACAGTCTAAACCTGGACTAAGACCGGAGTACCTTTGGGCGCAAAGTTAAAAAACCAGAGTGCGTCTTCGTTGGTCAAGTTAACGCACCCACGACTCATCGGCTGACCAAAATTGTTATGCCAGTATGTGCCGTGAATAGCGTATCCCTGGTAGAAATACATCACCCATTGAACACCGGGCAGATAATAGCCTGGACCACTCAATGTTTGGGTTTCATAGCGCAGATAAATGTTGAAGTTGCCCTGTACCGTAGGGGTCTGTGGCAAACCGGTTGACACTAGCGCGTTATAACGTAATTGACCATTTTCGTAGGCATAAATGCGTGAGT
>JAIOHN010000152.1 GCA_019912985.1 Anaerolineae bacterium
CTGCAAACGGCGATTCCGCTGCGTGGATTGGCCGCCTGCGGATTTGCCAGCGACCCGCGAGCCGAGAAGGCTTACGAATGGCTGCTGGCCCATCGCATGGACGATGGCGCATGGCCGACGGGCATCATCAATGGCAACTACGGTTATGTCGCTGGATACCGTCGGATTGCACATTCGCGCTGGGGCTGCCGCTCCAATACCACTGGCGCGCTGCTGTGTCTGGCGCTGCACCCTGAACGGCGATCAGGTGAACCTGCCCGCCGAGCACTGGATTTGCTGCTTGGGCGCGAGACCCGCGAGGCGCAGCATGTTGGATACGAGATCGCACGCATCATTGGTGCGGAATCCGTCAGCGGCTGGATTACATTCTTCGCCAGGTTTGATCTGGCACTGCTCCTTGATCTGTGCTGGCGAGTGGGCGCCAGTGCCGACGATCCGCGGATTGCCGACCTGGTGACTTATCTGCGAGGGCTTCAGAACGAATATGAACTCTGGGAATATAACAACCGACCACAGGCCTCCCGATGGGTTACATTCGATATTTTACGATCACTTTCACGATTGGATACCGAAACGGCATGGGTGACCCTGGAGCCACGCACCCCATTTCGGCTCTATCAACGTGACCAGCGTCGCTTCTGATCTAATATAAAATGTTACCCCAGATGTTTTGTGACATCTTTCACAACTAAACACCCTCCTCTTGCGTATAGGAATCAGATTGCTTCTCATACTTCGAAGGGCTGTCACAACTGAGCTTATCCTGAATCCAAACAGAGACTACATCATATCCCATCATGTCGTTTCCGATGCTGGTAGCTGGGCAAATTCTGGATTTAGTCCGTTTGGTACAGGCACGAGTGAAAGATCGTTAATGGTATTCTATGCTCAAAGATATTGATCGCAACAATCGTCTTTTTATGGCGGGAAACTTTCTGTTTGCCCTGAGTTATGGCTTGTGGATGAACCTTCGCCAACTGCACCTGGGCGATTTGGGCGCAAGCCCAGCAGAAGTTGGGACCACTCTAGGAATGATCGCTATCGCGGGCGGTGTACTCCCCTTGCCTGCGGGGCTATTGACCGACCGCATCGGTCCAAAACGGGTTATCCTCGGCGCATGGGGAATTGCGATCCTGGGAACGATCATCGCAGCGCTGGCAACAGGCTGGTCAATGGCGGGTGTTGGTTTTGCCGTGTTCATGCTGGTGATCGCGGCCAATCCTGCGACGGTAACTTATGTGCTGTTGAATACAGCTGATCATCATGGCGAAGCCCGTGCAGAACGTGTGATGGCAACCGTCTTCGCCTCCTGGCCTGCCGCGATGATATTCGCACCAGCCCTCGGCGGACTGATTGCGGATCAATGGGGTATTGCAGCCGACCTTTGGATTGGTGCGGTGGGTTTTGCACTGGCGCTGGGCATTTTCGCATTGGCCGCTGATGTGCGTCCTATTCGAACGGAAGCTCCAGCAGGTTTTCGTGCTGTTCTCGCCAATCAGCGATTTCTACTTTTAGCGCTCTACTATCCACTCGTATTGATCACCCTAAACATCGGTTATGTGCTTGCGCCCACCTACCTGGAAGGCGTACGTCAATACTCAACTGGTGCAATTGGCTTTTTATTCTCGCTCCTGTCGATTGGTTCATTGGCGTTCAATATGGTTGTGGCAAAGGCACGACCTCAGATAAGTTTCATCGTACTCATCGCTGCGGTTTGGGCTGGTACGTTGCTGATCTGGCAGAGTAACAACATCCTCTTGACCGGGATGGCATTTATCCTGTTAGGTGCAATTTCAACCATGTGGTTGCTTGCACAAAGCAGTTTCGGCCAGTTAGTCAATCCACAGCAGCGAGGGCTGGCACTTGGCATCACCGAAACGCTGGCGTATGGTGCCGTAGCCCTGGCTTCATGGGTGGCGGGGCAGCTTTATGAGCACACCCCAACGCATGATCTACCACTCGTTGCGGGGATAATCACGATTTTTGTAGCACTCTTGATCTGGCCGCTATTAAGTCGTGCCATAGGGAGCAAAGAAATCAATGTTCAACGAGTAGAAAAACGAACGGTGTAGGGAAACAAGGCTTGCACAAGTGTGGAGTAATTTGGTTAACGAACATATGCTAACGAGGAAACATCATCAATGAAAATTCTGGCACTTGAGCGAGAAATAAGTCAGCAATCCGCAGATTATCAACCCTACCTGAAAGCGGAAGCTGCCAGCGTATGGGAACTCTATCAGGCAGGGCTCCTGCGGGAAATTTACTTTCATGCGAACGAACACACAGCCGTGATATTACTGGAGTGCGACGACGAAGCGACAGCCCGCGAGTTACTGGACAGCCTGCCACTGGTGAAAGCAGGGCTTATAACCTTTGATATTATTCCCCTGGTACCCTATTCTGGTTTTGCCCGGTTATTTGGAACAGAAAAACCATAGATCAACCCAATTACTGGCGCAAATCATAGGCAGCATCTGCAAATAGATGCTGCCTATCCCCGAACTGACCACGCCATTCGCGCAGTTCATCAGTGATTCCCGTGCGCTACCCCTGCTCCAGATTTACCAACTAAGAAGTCAAAATCGACACCCGTATCGGCCTGCTGCACGTGATTCAAGAACAGATTCACATAGCCACGTTCACTGTGCGGCGGCCTTGGCTGCCACATTGCCCGCCGCTGTGCCAGCTCTGCCTCCGTCACATCGAGATGCAGACAGCGACCCGGCACATCCAGTTCAATCATGTCTCCATCCCGCACCAGTGCCAGCGTTCCACCAACCGCTGCTTCCGGTGCGGCATGCAACACGACCGTCCCAAAGGCTGTTCCACTCATACGTGCGTCGGAGATGCGGACCATATCGGTCACACCTTGAGCCAGTAATTTCTTCGGCAGGTGAAAATTACCCACTTCCGGCATACCGGGATACCCTTTTGGTCCAACATTTTGCAGCACCAGCACACAATCTGGGTCCACATCCAGATCAGGCAGATCAATCCGTGCTTCGTAATCCTCATAATCCGAAAAGACCACAGCGCGTCCGCGATGTTTCAAAAGTGCGGGGGTGGCTGCCGATGGCTTGATGATCGCCCCCTTTTCGCACAGGTTGCCCCGTAACACTGTTAACCCGGCCTCAACTTGAAATGGCTGCTCTATTGAGGCAATAACCGATTGATTATAGTTCGGTGCCTTTGCGCAATTCTCGCCGGTACTCTGACCATTCACCGTGATCGCGTCGTTATGCAGATGATCTTGAAGCTCGCGAATCACCACGGGCAAGCCACCAGCATAAAAGAAATCTTCCATCAGGAATTCACCAGATGGCATCAAATTTACCAGCAGCGGCATATGACTGCCCAGTTGGTCAAAGTCATCCAGCGCCAAGTCAATACCGAGCCGACCAGCGATTGCCAGCAAATGCAGCACAAAGTTCGTAGAACCGCCAACAGCCGCGTTAATTTTGATCGCGTTCTCAAACGCGGGTCGCGTCAAAATTTGAGAAAGACGAAGGTCCTCCTTTACCATCTCCACAATGCGCCGCCCCGATAAATGCGCCAGTTTACGCCGCCGCGAATCAGAAGCAGGGATCGCTGCCGCGCCCGGCAACGTCAGCCCTAGCGCTTCCACCATGCAGGCCATCGTTGAGGCGGTTCCCATGGTCATGCAATGACCATCGCTGCGCGACATGCAAGACTCCGCTTCCAGATAATCCTCCATCGTGATGGCCCCAACACGCAGGTCATCACTCAAACGCCACACATCAGTGCCAGAGCCAATATCGCGCCCACGATATTTACCATTGAGCATCGGGCCACCGTTCACCACAATCGTCGGCAGGTCCACACTGGCCGCCCCCATCAGGCAGGAAGGTGTGGTTTTGTCGCATCCGGTCAGCAGCACCACTCCATCCAGCGGATTCGCACGAATAACTTCCTCAACTTCCATACTCGCCAAATTGCGGAACAACATCGTTGTCGGGCGCATCAACACCTCCCCCAACGACATCACCGGAAACTCCAATGGCAGGCCACCCGCCTCATAAACTCCGCGCCGGACAAACTCCGCCAAAACCCGAAAATGCCCGTTGCAGGGTGTCAACTCCGACCAGGTGTTGCAGATGCCAATTACAGGACGACCATCGAAAACATGATCTGGATGGCCCTGATTCTTCAACCAGCTACGGTAGATAAAACCAAGCGTGTCAAATCTTCCGAACCACTCCTGACTGCGTAATTTGGATTTATTATTGTCCATAGGTGCTCTCAAATCGCTGTTTGTAAATAAGGATATTCCTGCCCCAACCATGATCGGTTGAGTGTGTTTTCGCACGAGTATAGTCCATTTTGGGCCGACAGCGAATATTACCCTGTGCCGGTAAAATAGGAACAAGTTGCCATGAAATTGGGAAGTATTGTATCTGGTTAGCCAATAAAATTCTTTATGACAGGGAGAGAAGATAGATGAGAATCGCACTTGCCAAGTTTGGGCAGGAAACAAGCAGCTTTAGCCCGGTTGCGACCACGCTAGACACCTTCAGATTGTATGGACTATACGAAGGAAGTGAAGTACTGAGTCGGGCCAGAGGGGTCGGTGCATTAGGTGGATTCCTGGACGCCACAGCTTCAGCTCAATTGCAATGGACGCCGGTTCCTCTTATTAGCGCGTGGGCTGGAGCCAGTGGCGTGATTACCGCTGACACACTCAAGTTTTTTGAAGAAAAATTGATTGCGGGTTTACAGGCCGCAAAGCCTGTAGACGCGTTCTTTTTTGATCTACACGGCGCTGGACAGGCCGAAAACGAACCAGATACAGAGGGTCATCTGCTGACCATCAGCCGTGAAATTCTGGGCGATAACGTGCCGATCATCATCGCACTTGATCACCACGCCAATCTGACCCAGCGCATGGTTGATCACGCCGATGGCTTGGTAGCCCACCGGACTCAGCCCCACGATCCTTTTGACACCGGCCAGCTTGCAGGCAGGATGCTGATCGCACAACTGCGGGGCGAGATCAAACCGACAATGGCCTGGCAGAAAATCCCGATGATTGCTCACCAGGAGCAGTTTTTGACCAGCCGTGGGCCAATGAAAGAATGGTTCGATCTGGCCCGTGAGATGGAGACGCGTCCCGGTGTTGTATCCGCGTCCACCTTCCCCATGCAGCCCTGGTTGGATGTCCCCGAAGGTGGATGGGCAGCGACAGTAGTCACAAACAATGATCTCGCGCTTGCCAGAAAGTCGGCTGCTGAGTTGGCGAATAAGGCCTGGGAACTGAGGGAACAGTTCTGGACAATGGACAGCATTTCACCTGAAGCCGCAGTCCGGCGCGCGGTCCAGGCTGAAAGAGGCGTCGTGATTCTCTCAGATACAGGTGACTCTGTATTTGGCGGGGCAACCGGCGACAGCACCACCATCCTGGCTGAAATGCTGCGGCAGGAAATTACCCAACCTGCCCTCATGACTCTGGTTGACCCTGAAGTGGTCGAGATTGCAATTTCGGCGGGCATCGGCAGTGAGATTTCCGTCAAACTGGGTGGCAAGCTGGATCCTCACTTTGGACATCCCGTCGATATTACCGCAAAAGTAGTTCAAATCGGCGGCGGACGCCTGGAGACCGTCGTGATTGGGTTGGAGTCATTCGATATGGGCCGAGCAGTACTGTTAGAAGCGGGCAATATCATGATTGTCGTCAGCGAGGCACGTGGCGTCGGCGGGAATCATCCGATTGTCTACCGTCACTTTGGCCTGGAGCCTGCCAACGCCAAGATGCTGGTAGTGAAAACAGCCAGCAACTGGCAGTATTATCAGGAGATGACCTCAGAGGTCATCCGGGTCGATACACCGGGGGCAACCATGTCGCGTTTGCATGATTTCGAGTGGAAGCATCTGCCAAGACCGATTTACCCGCTCGACGAATTATCAGAATGGGCTGCTGACTAATGCACAAAACATCTGATTTCTGTATGACTACCGCGCCTGAATCCAAAGTCACAGATCAGGCGCAGTAGTCGTGTAACTTGCAAGCGTTTGCAAGCTCAGATCAAAAAGTAGCGCCTTTAGCGAACGCCAAGCAAAATATCAATCGTAAGCTGGTCAAGCCGCTCGTAAGGCAGGCTGCGGTTACCAAGCGCTACGCGATCAAAAGTCACAGCACTCAGTTGGTCCGCCGCAGATTTACTGTAGCCACTGTTGAGGTAGCTAAAGCTGCCATCATCCGCATGAATTTCCGCCAGCAAACTCTGGACTTCTTCATCTGCATTGAATTGTGCGGCCTTTTCCTTCAAGATCAAATAGGTGCGCATACAGCCGCGTGCGAAAGCTTTCACATCTTCGTAGTCACTGCTGCGGAAGGCATGAGCGTCAAAATGTCGACTACCCTCATAGCCATTATCTTCGAGAAGTCGCACCAAATAAAAAGCCTGTTTGGGCATCATGCTGCCGAAGCGAAAGTCCTGGTCATAGCGTCCAAAAAGCTGGTCATTGAGATCGATATGGAAAAGCTTGCCCGAAGTCCAGGCCATCGCTACCCCATGCAGGAAATTCAGTCCTGCCATGTGCTCATGTGCCACTTCTGGGTTGACTCCCACCATGTCGGGATCATCCAATGTGGCGATGAAACTGAGCGCATCCCCTACGGTCGGCAAGAAGATGTGACTCCGTGGTTCATTGGGCTTAGGCTCCATCGCAAATTTGAGATCATATCCCTGATCCTTGACATAACCGCAGAGGAAATTGATCGCATCGCGATAGCGTTTAATGGCGTCCAACGGGCTTTTGCTGCTGTCCGTTTCGGTGCCTTCACGCCCGCCCCAGAAAACATAGATTTTGGCCCCCACGCTGACACCGAGGTCTATCGCGCGCATGGTCTTTTGCAAGGCGTAAGCGCGCACCGCCGGGTCATTACTGGTAAAAGCCCCGTCCTTAAAGGCAGGGTCTGTGAAGAGATTGGTTGTTGCCATTGGCACCACCAACCCGGTGTCGGCCAGCGCCTGCTTAAAATCTTTGAGAATCTGCTCACGTTCTGAAGCGGTAGCATCAATCGGGATCAAGTCATTGTCGTGAAAATTGACTCCCCAGGCACCAACCTCTGCCAGCAGATGCACCAACTGAACCGGTGACATGGCGGACCGTGTGGGTTCACCAAAGGGATCGCGCCCAATGTTGCCCACGGTCCACAGGCCAAATGTAAATTTATGCTCAGGTTTTGGTTCGTAACTCATTTTTTCTCCTAACACTTATAAAGGCTGTTTTGATTATACTGCCTCGTTGTCGATACAAAGCAGAGTCAATCAGAACCTGAGCTTAAACCGCCGGGGGTAATTTTGCGAGGAGATAACCCAGACTTTACCGAAAACAAAAAGGGAGGCTTCTACGCCTCCCCTTCCGTTAAGGTTTTACTGGATGTGCATGATTACGAAGCTGGTTCCACATCGTAGAACCCGACATCAATGTACTGTTTGAGTGACCCAGGCGGAGGCCCAAATGAAGGCTTCAGCGCATGTACCGCCAGCACGTTTTCACCCGGTTGCAGCAGCGCCCCCACATTATCGCCTAAGGCCACCTCAACATAACCAGAGGTGGACAATGGCAGTTGGGCAATCTGCTCCCCATTCAGGTACACCTGAGCATCTTCAATATGATGCAAACGCAGATACAATTCGTGAACCTGCGCATCCTCCAGCGTGAATGTATGGCGCAGCCACAGCTGCGACTCACGCCATTCCGTGCGTACCTGGGGCATTGCGTCCTCTGACCAGCCAAACCCACCAGAACCTTCTGACCACCCACTGTCATCAAAATTCAAGGTCGCCCAGGTATCTTCTGGTGGCTCGGTGGTATATTTCCAGATTACCCCTTCCACCTCGGAGGTTGGAACCAGTGTATGTCGCTGCGGCAGCGGATTGTACACCACCTGATTAATTTCGTTGACTTCCTCAGCGCCCATCTTGATGATCTCGCGGTCATACGTCATCATACCGTTGACTTCGATTTCCACATCGGTTGTCTGGGTATAGATCGCCGCTGCCAAACCCCGCTTTTCGATCAGCTCGCGCAAATGGGTGATAAGATCGGCATAGGCTTCGCGCATAACAGC